>NZ_JBSGZD010000117.1:0-22658 GCF_053610825.1 Streptomyces sp. NPDC054863
GCACCGAAGCCCGCATCCGGCGAGGATGCGGGCTTCGAATCTACTGCGGTCCTGACGGGATTTGAACCCGCGGCCTCCACCTTGACAGGGTGGCGAGCACTCCAAGCTGCTCCACAGGACCTTGACTCACAACTCGACGCGGTGTCGTTCTGCTTTCCGCGTGTTGCTGCGAGACAGACTGTACAGCAGGTCAGAGGGTGCAGTCGAACCCGTGGGAGAGGGGCCGCCCGCTACGGCGCCGCGGCGTCGATCGCCTTCACGATCCGCTTGTCGGAGACCGGATGGGCCGTGCCCAGCGCGTGCGCGAAGTAGCTGACCCGCAGCTCCTCGATCATCCAGCGGATGTCCCGCACCTCCTGCGGAACGGGCCTGCCCTGCGGCAGCTGCTCCAGCAGCCAGGCGTACTCGTCCTGCATCTCGTGGACCTTCTCCATGCGCGCGGTGTCGCGCTGGGCGCCGGTCGGCATCTGCTGCAGCCGCCGGTCCACGGCCACCAGGTAGCGCATCAGGTCCGGCAGGCGCCGCAGACCGGTCTTGGTGACGAAGCCCGCCGGCATCAGGACGTTCAGCTGGTTGCGTACGTCCGTGAGGTTGGGCAGCAGCACCGCGCTGCTGGTCGACTTCAGGCGGCGCTCGCAGGCCTGCCAGGCGGCGAGGACCTGCTGGACCTGGCCCACGGTCCGTACGGTCGCGTCGACGAGGTCCGCGCGCACCTTGTCGTACAGCTTCCGGAAGGACTCCTCGTCCCAGGCCGGGCCGCCGTGGTCGGCGATCAGCTTGTCCGTGGCGGCCGTGGCGCAGTCGTCGAAGAGCGCCTGGATGGAGCCGTGCGGATTGCTGGACAGCGCCAGCTTCTGCTGGTTGGTGAGCTTGTCGGAGGCGAACTTCGCCGGATTCACCGGGATGTTGAGCAGGATGAGGCGGCGGGTGCCCGCCCACATGGCCTGCCGCTGCTCGGCCTCGGTGTCGAAGAGCCGTACGGAGACGGCCGAGCCCGCGTCGACCAGCGCCGGATACGCCTTGACCGGCTGGCCCGCCCGCTTGGTCTCGAAGATCTTGCTGAGCGAGCCGATCGTCCAGTCGGTGAGCCCGGAGCGCTCGATGGACTCGCCGGTCGGCCCCGCCGTGGCCGCTGCCGCCTGGGAGAGGGCCCGGCGGGCCTTCGGGCGGAGCTGGAGGCGCAGCGCCTCCAGGTCCTTGTCCTCGGCGAGCTTCTTGCGGCGCTCGTCGACGATGCGGAAGGTGATGCGCAGGTGGTCCGGGATGCGGGTGAGATCGAAGTCGGCGGGGGCCACCGGGACCCCGACCATCTTCTGGAGTTCACGCGCGAGAGTGAAGTGCAGGGGCTCCTGCAGCGGGACCGCCCGCTCCAGGAACTTCGTCGCGTAGTTCGGCGCGGGGACGTAGTGCCGGCGGATCGGCTTCGGGAGGGAGCGGATCAGCTCCGTCACGACCTCCTCGCGCAGGCCCGGGATCTGCCAGTCGAAGCCCTCGTCGGTGACCTGGTTGAGCACCTGGAGCGGAATGTGGACGGTCACGCCGTCCGCGTCCGCACCCGGCTCGAACTGGTACGTCACCCGGAACTTCAGCGGACCCTGCCGCCAGGAGTCCGGGTAGTCGTCCTTGGTGACCCCGGCCGCCTTCTCGTTGATGAGCATCTCGCGCTCGAAATCGAGGAGTTCGGGCTCGTCGTGCTTCTTGTGCTTCCACCACGAGTCGAAGTGGGCGCCGGAGACGACGTGTTCGGGGATCCGCTGGTCGTAGAAGTCGAAGAGCGTCTCGTCGTCCACGAGGATGTCGCGGCGGCGGGCGCGGTGCTCCAACTCCTCTACCTCGGTGAGGAGTTTGCGGTTGTCGGCGAAGAACTTGTGGTGCGTGCGCCAGTCGCCCTCGACGAGCGCGTTGCGGATGAAGAGGTCGCGGGAGACCTCGGCGTCGATGCGTCCGTAGTTGACCTTGCGCTGGGCGACGATCGGGACGCCGTACAGCGTGACCCGCTCGTACGCCATGACGGCCGCCTGGTCCTTCTCCCAGTGCGGCTCGCTGTACGTGCGCTTGAGCAGGTGCCCGGCGAGCGGCTCGATCCACTCGGGCTCGACCTTGGCGTTGACGCGCGCCCACAGCCGGGAGGTCTCGACGAGCTCCGCGGACATGATGAAGCGCGGCTGCTTCTTGAAGAGGGCCGAGCCGGGGAAGATCGCGAACTTGGCGTTCCGGGCGCCCAGGTACTCGTTCTTCTCGGTGTCCTTGAGCCCGATGTGGGAGAGCAGACCGGCCAGCAGCGAGGTGTGGACGGCGGTTTCCGGCGCGTCCTCCTCATTGAGGTGGATGCCCATCTGCTTCGCCACGGAACGGAGTTGGGCGTAGATGTCCTGCCACTCGCGGATCCGCAGGAAGTTCAGGTACTCCTGCTTGCACATCCGGCGGAACGAGGACGAGCCGCGCTCCTTCTGCTGCTCGCGGATGTAGCGCCACATGTTGAGGAAGGAGAGGAAGTCGCTCGTCTCGTCCTTGAAGCGGGCGTGGTTCTGGTCGGCCTGCTGCTGCTTCTCGACGGGGCGCTCGCGCGGGTCCTGGATGGAGAGCGCGGAAGCGATCACCATCACTTCGCGTACGCAACCGTTCTTGTCGGCTTCGAGGACCATCCGGGCCAGCCGCGGGTCGACGGGCAGCTGGGAGAGCTTGCGGCCCTGCTGGGTCAGCCGCTTCTTCGGGTCCTTCTCGTTCGGGTCGAGGGCGCCGAGCTCCTGGAGGAGCTGCACGCCGTCCCGGATGTTGCGGTGGTCCGGCGGGTCGATGAACGGGAACTTCTCGATCTCGCCGAGGCCGGCCGCGGTCATCTGGAGGATGACGGAGGCGAGGTTGGTGCGGAGGATCTCCGGATCGGTGAACTCCGGCCGGGTGAGGAAGTCGTCCTCCGAGAACAGCCGGATGCAGATGCCGTCCGATGTACGACCGCAACGCCCCTTGCGCTGATTCGCGCTGGCCTGGCTGATCCGCTCGATGGGCAGCCGCTGCACCTTGGTGCGGTGGCTGTAGCGGGAGATGCGGGCGGTGCCGGGGTCGATCACGTACTTGATGCCGGGGACGGTCAGCGAGGTCTCCGCGACGTTCGTCGCGAGGACGACGCGGCGGCCGGTGTGCCGCTGGAAGACGCGGTTCTGCTCGGCGTGGGAGAGGCGTGCGTACAGCGGGAGCACCTCGGTGAGGCGCAGATTCCGCTTGTTCAGCGCGTCGGCGGTGTCGCGGATCTCCCGCTCGCCGGAGAGGAAGACGAGGATGTCGCCGGGGCCTTCGGACTGGAGCTCGTCGACGGCGTCCGCGATGGCGGTGATCTGGTCGCGGTCGGAGTCGTCGCCCTCTTCTTCGAGCAGCGGCCGGTAGCGGACCTCCACCGGAAACGTCCGCCCGCTGACCTCCACGATGGGCGCGTCGCCGAAGTGCCGGGAGAAGCGCTCCGGGTCGATGGTCGCCGAGGTGATGACGACCTTGAGGTCGGGGCGCTTGGGGAGCAGCTGGGCGAGGTAGCCGAGGAGGAAGTCGATGTTGAGCGACCGCTCGTGGGCCTCGTCGATGATGATCGTGTCGTACGCGCGCAGCTCGCGGTCGGTCTGGATCTCGGCGAGCAGGATGCCGTCCGTCATGAGCTTGACGATCGTGGCCTCCTGATTCACCTGGTCGGTGAACCGGACCTTCCAGCCGACGGCCTCGCCCAGCGGCGTGTCCAGCTCGTCCGCGATGCGGTCGGCGACCGTGCGGGCGGCGATGCGGCGGGGCTGGGTGTGGCCGATCATCCCGCGGACCCCGCGGCCCAGCTCCATGCAGATCTTCGGGATCTGCGTCGTCTTGCCCGAGCCGGTCTCGCCCGCGACGATCACGACCTGGTGGTCGCGTATCGCGTCGGCGATGTCCTGCTTCTTCTGGCTGACGGGGAGGTTCTCGGGGTACGTGATCGTGGGCACGCGGGAGGCACGTACGGCCACCCTGGCGGCGGACTTCTCGGCCTCCACCGCGATCTCGTCCAGGACGGCCTGCCGGGCCTCCGGCTTACGGATGCGACGGGCGCCTTCGAGACGGCGGCCGAGGCGGTGGGCGTCACGGAGCGAGCTCTGGGCGAGGGTGGCCTGGAGGTCGGCGAGGGAAGTAGACATACCTGGTCCAGGATCTCACCCGGGGCGGAGCTGTGGCGAACCGATTTCGGCTGAGCCGGGCGGGTGGGGCGAACAGCACCGCTCGCGCGGGTGGGGGGCTCAGCCCCCCGGGGCGCCCCCGGTCGGCCCCGGGTCGCCCCCGGGTTGGCCCCGGCTCGGCCCCGGGTCGCCCCCGGGTCGCCCCCGGGTTGGCCCCGGGTCGGTCCTGGATCGGCCCCGGGTTGGCCCCGGGTCGGTCCCGGGTCGGTCCCGGGTCGGTCCCGGGTTGGCCCCGGGTTGGCCCCGGGTTGGCCCCGGGTCGGTCCTGGATCGCACCCGTGCGGGTGCGTCGTGGCTGGGTGCGCAGTTCCCCGCGCCCCTGACAGCCTGCCCCCGACACCGCCCCTCCCCACGTACCCTCGTGGGCGGGTGGATTGCCGCCCGGCCGAGAGAAACCGACCGTCCGACCAGAAAGGCCCGCCCGTGTCCCTCGTCGTGCACGCGCGCTGGTCCCGCTGGGCGGTCGTGGTCGCAGTCGTCCTCGGGGTCTTCGGAGTGGCCTGCGGACCCGCCGCCCTCTCCGCGAGCGCGAGCGAGAGCGCGAGTGCGGCCGTTCCGGCGTCCGCGACCCCGACCGCCCGGCCCGCGTTCGTCGTCGACACCCCCACCCCCGGCTGCCGCCCCCACACCCCCTCCGACGGCGCAGGTCAGCCCGCCACGCCCGCCCGGCAGGGCGTCCCGTACGAGCTGATGCCCGCCCTCTTCGAGGCCCGTGGCGGCGACGGCGGCTGGAGTCCCGGCCGGAGCGCGGGTTCGGTCGCCGTCGGCCGCGCCCCGCCCCCGGCCGGCCCGCCGACCCCTGTCGAACTCTCCGTACTCCTGCGCGTCTAGGCGGCGCGGGCGGGCACACCCCTGCCCTCTTCGCGCCGACCGCTTCCCCGTACGCATTCCCGTACCGCCAGGAGAACAGCACACTCATGCCCAGCAGCAAGAGCACCCCCAAGAACACCCCCAAGACCAAGCCCCGTGGCCTCCTCATCGGCGCCGGCATCGCCACCGCCGCCGTCCTGCTCGGCCTCGCCTCCTACTCCGCGACCAAGCCCGAGGAGCGCAACACCCTCAGCCCCACCCTCGACTCCTCCAGCCCCAGCGCCGCCGCCGACCCGCAGAACGGCATCTACCCCGAGCTGGAGAAGCTCGCCCGCCGCACCGAGGGCGACCCGCTCGCGCAGGGGAAGGCCGACGCGCCCGTCGTGCTCGTCGAGTACGCCGACTTCAAGTGCGGCTACTGCGGCAAGTTCGCCCGCGACACCGAGCCCGAGCTGGTGAAGAAGTACGTCGACAACGGCACCCTGCGCATCGAGTGGCGCAACTTCCCGATCTTCGGCGAGGAGTCCGAGGCCGTCGCCCGCGCCGCCTGGGCCGCCGGCCGGCAGGGTGCCTTCTGGCCCTACCACCAGGCCGCGTACGCCAAGGACGCCAAGGCGAAGGGGTACGGGAAGGACCGGCTGAAGGCGATCGCGGAGGAGGCCGGGGTGAAGGACATCGGGAAGTTCACCGCCGACTCCGACAGCGCCGAGGCCCGCGCCGCCGTGAAGAAGGACCAGGAGGAGGCGTACGGGCTCGGCGCCACCTCCACGCCGTCCTTCCTGGTCAACGGACGGCCGATCTCCGGCGCCCAGCCCGACGAGGTCTTCGTCCAGGCCATCGAGGCCGCCGCGAAGACGGCCGCGGCGAAGAAGCCGGCGGGCACCGAGGGCACTGCGGGCACGAAGGACGCGAAGGACGCGAAGGACGCGAAGGACGCTCAGGACGCTCAGGGCACCAAGGACGCGCAGAAGTGACCCCCGACATCGGCTATTTCGCCGCCTTCCTCGGCGGTCTCCTCGCCCTCGTCAGCCCGTGCAGCGCGCTCCTGCTGCCCGCCTTCTTCGCGTACTCGATCGACTCGAAGTCCCGTCTCCTCGCCCGCACCTGCCTCTTCTACGCGGGCCTGGCGACGACCCTCGTACCGCTGGGGGCCGCGGGTTCGTACGCGGGACGGTTCTTCTACGGCAACCGCGACCTGCTGGTCACCGTCGCGGGCTGGGTGATCATCGCGCTCGGTGTCGCCCAGATCCTGGGGATGGGCTTCGCCTCGAAGAAGATGGCCGAGCTGTCGGGCCGCATCCGCCCCACCACGGCCCTCTCCGTGTACGCGCTCGGCGCCGTCTACGGCCTCGCGGGCTTCTGCGCGGGGCCCATCCTCGGCAGCGTCCTCACCGTCGCCGCCGTCAGCGGCAGCCCCGTCTACGGCGGACTGCTCCTCGCCGTCTACGCACTGGGCATGGCCGTCCCGCTCTTCC
The DNA here is from genome assembly GCF_053610825.1 of Streptomyces sp. NPDC054863. Lineage (NCBI taxonomy): Bacteria > Bacillati > Actinomycetota > Actinomycetes > Kitasatosporales > Streptomycetaceae > Streptomyces > Streptomyces sp. NPDC054863. Next base: position 6,476 of record NZ_JBSGZD010000117.1, read on the forward strand.
TCCTCGCCCTCCTCTGGGAACGTTTCGACCTGGGGCGGCGGAAGTGGCTCCGAGGCCGCACCCTCGCCCTCGGCCGCTTCGAACTCCACACCACCTCCCTCCTCTCCGGCCTCTTCTTCATCGCGCTGGGAGTCCTCTTCCTCCTCTTCGACGGCGCGACCGCCCTCCCCGGGCTGCTCGACGTCGACGACTCCTTCGCCGTCGAACGCTGGGCGAGCGGCCTCGGCGAAGCGGTCCCGGACTGGGCGCTGCTGATGGCCCTGGCGGCGGTGGTGGGTGCGGTCTTCGGCGTACGCGCGATGCGCGGCCGGGTCCGTGAGCGGAGCAGCGCGGGGAGCAGCGAGCGCTGACCTCACCCCGCCCCCCAGGTCGTACGCGATCTGCGGGGGCGGGGGAGGGCCGGCCGCCCCGGCGCCGTACGCAGGAGGGAAACGGCAACGCAAAAGGCCCCGCTCGGCGAAGAACGGGGCCTTTCGAATGGTGGCTGGGGCCGGGATCGAACCGGCGACCTATCGCTTTTCAGGCGATCGCTCGTACCAACTGAGCTACCCAGCCACTCGGATCTTGCGATCCGCAGCGGTCCTGACGGGATTTGAACCCGCGGCCTCCACCTTGACAGGGTGGCGAGCACTCCAAGCTGCTCCACAGGACCAAGCTTGTGCGAGCACGAGTCTCGCACAGGTGTTGCGTACCCCCAACGGGATTCGAACCCGTGCTACCGCCTTGAAAGGGCGGCGTCCTGGGCCACTAGACGATGAGGGCTAATTGGCCCGCCTGTGCGCCTTGCAGCGCGTCGGGGACGTGAGAAGCATATGGGATGCCGGGTGAGATCGCCAAAACGGTTTACGGGGACAGGGGCGCGGGGGTCTTCGAGGGGGCGGCGCCGGGACCCGCGGCGGAGCCATTGATGTCACCTCGTCTCCGGGAGATGGCGGCTGACCTCGGCCGTCGACAGGCCCAGGCCGCCGAGCGTGATCTCGTCCCAGGCCTGCAGACGGCGGGTGTCGCGGTCCAGGTAGAGGAGCGAGGCGCGGATCTTCTGCGGGTCGTCGTTCTCGACGGCGCGCAGGCCTCCGCCGCCGGTGGAGCCCTCGACCATCAGGCGGGTGCCGCGCTTCATGATCTCGGTCCTGCGCTCGTGGGTGTGGCCGGCCAGGGCGAGCGGCACCTCGCCGTCGGTCTGGGCGGCGGCGATCGGATTGTGGGCGACCGCGATGTCGACGGGGGTGCGGGCCGCCTTCTGGTCGCGGAGGGCGGCGGCCAGAAGGACGCCGGCGACGCGCTCGTTGCCGTCGCCCTGGGGCTTCACGGAGCGGTCGGGGGTGAACTGCGGGTCGCCCGTTCCCGCGACGCGCAGCCCGCCGGCGACGGTGACGGCGCTGCCGTGGTCGAGCACGTGCACGTTCTTCAGGCGGGACATGTACGCCTGGGTGGCCGCCGAGTCGTGGTTGCCGCGCACCCAGATGTACGGGGCGCCCAGGTCGGGGATCGGGTCGAGGAAGACGTTCTCGGCGGAGCTGCCGTGGTCCATGGTGTCGCCGGAATCGATGATCGCGTCGATGTCGTACTGCTCGACGAGCGAGCCGATGATGCTCCAGGACGCCGGGTTGAGGTGGATGTCCGAGACGTGCAGGACGCGCATCGTGGTGGGGGACGGCTGGTACGCGGGGAGGGTGGAGGTGGCGTTGTACAGCTTGGTGACGTTGGTGACCAGGCGGGCCAACTCCTGCTGGTAGACGTCGAATTCGGCCACGATGCTGCGGGCGTCGCCGACGACCGAGGGGGCCGAGGAGAGCAGTCCCGAGAACTTCGGCTCCAGGACCGACTTCGGGTTCCAGGTGGCGAACGCGGTGACGCCGGAGGCCGTCAGCAGGGCGAGGGCGAGACCGCCGGCGGCCAGGGCGCGGCGGGGGCGGCGGTAGACGGCGAGCCCGAGGGCGGACGCGCCCGCGAGGACGGCGACGGAGGATCGCACGGCCAGGTCGAGCGTGCCGGCGCCGACGTCGTGGGTGATCTCCTCCTGCAGCCCGGAAATCCGCTCCGGGTGGTTGACCAGGGCCGCCGAGCGGTCCGGGTCGAGCTGGTCGACGTCCACGTCGAGGCGGATGGGGGCGGTGTGGGAATCGAGCTCCAGGGCGCCCAGGGGAGAGACATTGATCTTGGTTCCGCCGGTGAGGGAGGGGCGGAGGGTCATGGTGGTGTCGACGGGGCCGACGGGGGTGCGCACGTCGCCCACCGTGAGAAGACCGAGCCAGGCCCCGAGCAGCACGACGGCGAGGAGACCGAGGGCGCGGGCCCAGGGGTGCGGGGTGTGGAGGAGGGCGCTGGTGGGGGCGGTGTGGTGCGAGCGGTAGCGCTGGGTGAGGCGGGCGGTGGCGGTGCGCAGGCGGGTGGCTCGGGCCATTGGGGGCGTATGCCCAGGGGAACACGCGGCCATGCGAGCACAGTGCTGTCCGTGCCGGGTGGTGGTGGGGTCGGCAGAATGGGGGTGTGCTGGAGATGACGCGTGAGGAGTTCGAGGAGCTGGTCGCCGAGGCGCTGGACCGGATACCGCCGGAATTGACGCGGTTGATGGACAACGTCGCGGTGTTCGTGGAGGACGAGCCCGCCAAGGACGACCCCGATCTGCTGGGGCTGTACGAGGGAACGCCGCTCACCGATCGCGGGGAGTGGTACGCGGGCGTCCTGCCGGACCGGATCACCATCTACCGGGGGCCCACCCTCCGGATGTGCGAGGACCGGGAGGAAGTGGTCGCGGAGACGGAGATCACCGTGGTGCATGAAATCGCCCATCACTTCGGAATCGACGACGAGCGGCTGCACGCGCTGGGATACGGGTGACGGAGGAGTGCGGGTGCGGGTGAGGTTCGGGTGAGGGACGGGCCGGTGCTCGTGGCGATTTCGGCGGGTGGTGCGCTCGGGGCATCGGCCCGGTACGCCGCGCTGCTCGCCTGGCCCGCGCCCGCCGGAAGCTTTCCGTGGGCGGTTTTCGGCATCAACGTGCTGGGGTCCGGGCTCATCGGCGTGCTGATGGTGCTGGTCGCCGAGGACGGGCGCCGTGCGCATCCGCTGGTGCGGCCGTTCCTGGGGGTGGGCGTGCTCGGGGGCTTCACCTCGTTCTCGACGTACGCCATGGACGTGAGCGGGCTGCTGGAGCGCGGGGAGGCGTTCACCGCGCTCCTGTACCTGCTCGGGACGCTCGCCGGGGCGCTGGGCGCGGTGTGGGCGGCGGCGGCCGTGACGCGCAGGGTCGCCCGGCCCCGGGGGCGTACCGCGTGAACTGGTTGCTGGTGGTGCTCGGAGGGGCGGTCGGTGCGCCGCTGCGGTATCTGACGGACCGTGCGGTGCAGGCGCGGCACACGTCCGGGTTCCCGTGGGGGACATGCGCGGTGAATGCCGCCGGGAGCCTCGTGCTGGGTGTGGTGACGGGGGCAGTCGCCTCCGGCGCGGCCTCCTCGTCCGTACAACTCCTGGTCGGTACGGGGCTGTGCGGGGCGCTCACCACGTACTCGACCTTCTCGTACGAGACGTTGCGCCTGGCCGAGACCGGGCAGCGGCTCGTCGCGGGGGCGAACGCGGCGGTGTCCGTGCTGGTGGCGCTGGGTGCGGTGACCCTGGGAGCGGCGCTCGGCGGCGGGCCGGGCGGGGTCGGCGGGTAGCGGGCCGCGGCCCCGGGGAGGGGCGTCGGCACGTGGGGGGCCGGTGTTCCGGCGGTGGGGGCGGGGTGGCGGTCGGGTGCCCGCGCGTGTCCCCGGCGGGGCAATGGGAGTTGAGGGGGCAGACCCCTGACTCGCCCTACGGCTCCGGGAGTGTCGCGGACCCGTGCGCCGGCACCCCCTTGGCCGTCATTGCCGGAGGTGCGCCCGTGCGCCAACTGCCCACCCCTGTCCGACTCGCCGCCGCGGCGCTCGCGGTGGCGGCTTCCGCAGGCTGCATGAGTGTGAGCGACGGCGAGGGGAAACCCCTCCCGGCACGCCCCGCCGCCAAGCAGGAGCAGGCCGGCTCCGACGGTGGTGCGGCGGCGGTGGGTGGCGAGGGCCGGGGACGTACCGACTCGAAGCCCGTGTCCCGCGGTGAGGCCGGTACGGACGCCGATCCGGGCGGCGACCCGTCGGCCAGCCCGAACGCGTCGCCGGGCCCCGAGGCGACCCCCTCGAAGGGCGCCCCGGGTGCGACCAAGGGCGCCGCGCCGTCCCCGGGGGCCGGAGGAGGAGCAGGCAGGGCCACGCCGTCGCCGGGGGTGCCGACGCCCTCCGCGACCCGGCCGACCCAGCAGCCGACGCCCTCGCAGCAGCCGACCAAACCGCCGGAGCCGACCCCGACCCCGACCGAGCCGACGACGCAGCCGACGCCGTCCGCGTCACCGGCGGCGCAGAACCGTGCGGCCGGGACGCAGGCTCCCGTGGAATACGGCGGAGGAGGGGTGGGCTCGCCGGTAAATCCGCAGGTGGAGGCGGTGTAGCGCAGTCGATTTGCCAGGTGTGGGGGAGGGTGCGTAAGGTTATAGATCGTTTGATCCCATTGCCCGGCGCCGAAACAGAAGAGCGCCGTGTGGCGCGTACTCTCCCTTGCCGTGACTGACCGCATCGAGGCGGTTTCACTTGCGATTCACGGAGTTTGGGCGCGTGCCGAGACTCCGAGAGGTTTCGCATCCGCATGTCTATTTCCAGTTCTGACCGTACCGCCATGCCCACTGAGGGCGCCGAGCAGCAGCTCGACGCAGCCCCGGTCGAGGTTGTCGAGACGGTCACCGTCGACGTGGAGAACGTCGACACCACCGAGGTCGTCGAGGCCGCCACCGAGATCGTCGCGTCGGCCGAGGCCGCCGCTGCCGAGTCGGTCGCAGTCGTCGCCGAGCCTGTTGCCGAGAAGGCCGTCGTCGCCGAGAAGGCCGTCGTCGAGACCCCGGCGGTCGAGGCAGAGGTTGCCGAGGAGGCCGCCGCCGAGATCGTCGAGATCCTTGAGAACGCCGCCGACGAGGCCGTCGTGGCCGCCGACGAGGACGCCGAGAGCGTCCCCACCGGCCCCACCTTCAGCGACCTGGGCCTGCCCGAGGGCATCGTCCGCAAGCTCGCCCAGAACGGCGTCACCTCGCCCTTCCCGATCCAGGCCGCGACCATCCCGGACGCCCTGGCCGGCAAGGACATCCTCGGCCGTGGCCGCACCGGCTCCGGCAAGACCCTCTCCTTCGGTCTGCCGACCCTGGCCTCGCTGGCCGGCGGCACCACCGAGAAGAAGAAGCCCCGCGCGATCATCCTCACGCCGACGCGTGAGCTCGCGATGCAGGTCGCGGACGCCCTCCAGCCGTACGGCGACGTGCTCGGCCTGAAGATGAAGGTCGTCTGCGGCGGTACGTCCATGGGCAACCAGATCTACGCGCTGGAGCGCGGTGTCGACGTCCTCGTCGCCACCCCGGGCCGTCTGCGCGACCTGCTGAACCGCGGCGCCGCCTCCCTGGAGAACGTCCAGATCGCCGTCCTCGACGAGGCCGACCAGATGTCGGACCTGGGCTTCCTGCCCGAGGTCACCGAGCTGCTCGACCAGATCCCCGGCGGCGGCCAGCGGATGCTCTTCTCCGCCACGATGGAGAACGAGATCTCCACCCTGGTCAAGCGCTACCTGACGAACCCCGTCACGCACGAGGTCGACAGCGCGCAGGGCAACGTCTCGACCATGACCCACCACGTCCTCGTCGTGAAGCCGAAGGACAAGGCGCCGGTCACGGCCGCGATCGCCGCCCGCAAGGGCCGCACGATCATCTTCGTCCGTACGCAGCTGGGCGCCGACCGTATCGCCGAGCAGCTCCAGGACTCGGGCGTCAAGGCCGACGCCCTGCACGGCGGCATGACGCAGGGTGCCCGTACCCGCGTCCTGGAAGACTTCAAGAAGGGCTACGTCAACGCCCTGGTCGCCACCGACGTCGCCGCCCGCGGCATCCACGTCGACGGCATCGACCTGGTTCTGAACGTGGACCCGGCCGGCGACCACAAGGACTACCTGCACCGCTCGGGCCGTACCGCCCGCGCCGGCAAGTCCGGTGTCGTCGTCTCCCTGTCGCTGCCGCACCAGCGCCGCCAGATCTTCCGGCTGATGGAGGACGCGGGCGTCGACGCCTCGCGCCACATCGTCGGCGGTTCGGGCGCGTTCGACCCGGAGGTCGCCGAGATCACCGGCGCCCGCTCGCTGACCGAGGTCCAGGCCGACTCCGCGACCAACTCGGCCAAGCAGGCCGAGCGCGAGGCCAAGGAGCTCGCCAAGGAGCTGGAGCGCATCCAGCGCCGGGCGACCGAGCTGCGCGAGGAGGCCGACCGTCTGGTCGCCCGCGCCGCCCGTGAGCGTGGCGAGGACCCGGAGACCGCTGTCGCCGAGGCCGCTGCTGCCGCCGAGGCCGAGGCCCAGGAAGAGGCCCAGGCCGCTGCTGCCGCCGCCGCCAAGGCTGCGGAAGAGGCGCGCCAGCGCCGCGACGACCGCGGCAACTTCGAGCGCCGTGACGACCGTGGTGGCTACCGCGGCAACAACGACCGCGGCGGCGACCGTGGCGGTTACCGCGGCAGCAACGACCGTGGCGGCAACGACCGCGGCGGCGACCGTGGTGGCTTCCGTGGGGGCGACCGCAACGACCGTCCCGCGTCCGGCGGTTTCCGTGGCGGCGACCGTCGTGACGACCGCGGTGGCGACCGTGGCGGCTTCCGCGGCGGTGACCGTCCGACCGGTGGTGGCTTCCGTGGCGGCGACCGCAACGACCGTCCGGCGTCCGGCGGCTTCCGTCGCGACGACCGTGGTGACCGTCCCACCGGTGGTGGCTTCCGCGGCGGCGAGCGCAGCGGCAGCGACCGCCCGGCGGCCAGCGGCTACCGCGGCAACGACCGCAACGACCGTCCGGCGTCCGGCGGCTTCCGCCGCGACGACCGCGGTGACCGTCCCACCGGTGGTGGCTTCCGTCGCGACGACCGCAGCGACCGCCCGGCGACCGGTGGCGGCTTCCGCTCCGGCGGCAGCGACCGTCCGTTCAACCGCGACCGTCGTGACGAGCGTCCCTCGGGCGGCTTCCGTGGCGGCGACCGTCCGTCCACCGGCGGCGGCTTCCGCGGTGGCGACCACCGCGGCAGCTCCACCGGCACCGGCACCGGCTCCTTCGGCCGCCGTGACGACAAGCCGCGCTGGAAGCGCAGCTGAATCGACGGGACACGCTGACGCGCTCGCGCGCTGACGCCGTGACACGTTGAACCCCCGGAAAGGGCCTGCTCTCCACGAGCGGGCCCTTTCCTCTTCCCCCTTCGGGCCTTTCCGGAGGACGCCGGTAGGCTTTCGGGCGGATACCCGATCGGCCGCAGGGGACGGGGCAGCTATGCTCTTGGGAGTCCTGCCGGGGGCCATTAGCTCAATTGGCAGAGCAGCGGACTTTTAATCCGTTGGTTGTCGGTTCGAGTCCGACATGGCCTACAGGACGGAGCGAGCTCGATATCGCTCTGAGCAGTACGTTTGGCGGTCCGACTGGCTACGGCTGGTCGGACCGTCACGCTTTTCACGGCCGTCCGACCCACGTGCGTGCTCGAAGCGTGCTCGAACTGCTGGGGTGCGTGCGCCTGGCGCGGCACGAGGTCGGCCGCCTCGTTGGCGAGCTTCTGGTCGAGTTCCACGAAGAGACTCGTGTACGTGTCGGCGGCGAGCTTGATCGTCGAGTGCCGCAGCACCGTTTTCACGACGTAGATGTCCCGGGACACCGCGAAGATGATCGACGCCGCAACGTGCCGTAGATCACGAAGGGTGATGGGCGGGAGATCGGTCGTGGCGAGGATGCGCCGGAACGCCTCGCTCACGTCATCCGGGCGCAGCCACGATCCATCCTCGGTGGTGAAGATCTTCCCCGTGTCGTGCCAGACCTTCCCCTGCGCGAGTCGCTCCCGCTTCTGCTCCTCCTGGCGCTCCAGACGGCGGCGCAGCACCTCGGCGGTCCGGTAGTCGAGCGAGATGGTTTCCGAGGACCCGTCCGTCTTCGGGGGGCTCTCGTACGGTGTCCGGCCGTCGAGCACGATCTCGGTTGCCGGGGTGATGCTCGGTACGTCGAGGTCGATTCCGGCAGTGTCCTGCCCGACCGCCTCGCCTCGTCGCAGGCCCCGGTGACCCATGAGGTGAAAGACGTCGTAGTACACCTCGTCGTCGTGCTCGGCGGCGTCGAGGAACTCGCCGAGCTGTGCGGGGGTCCAGACCATGACCGGGCCCGGTACGACGCCGGTCTCGCGCCACTTCTTCACCCGGGCGTCCGTCCACAGCAACGGCTTGGGACGGGGGGCCGTGGTCAGCTCGACGTACTTCGCCGGGTTGAACGTGAGGATCTGCTGCGTGATGGCCCAGTTGAGCGCGGCGCGCAGCGTACGGCGGATCGCCTGAACGGTGGCCGGACCCGTCACCTTCCGGAACGGTGGCATCTCGGCGAGCTTGGCCTTTTCAGCGGCGATCCGCTCCCGTTCGGCTGCGACCGGCCGACCTCGCCCGGTGGCCTTGCACCGCTCGATCTGCTCGCGACGCATCCGGTTCTCGAACGCCACCGTTTCGGCCTGGTCCTCGATGGCGTCGAACAGTTCGGTCATGTCGCCGACACCGAGCGAGGAGTCGACGACGAGCTCGCCACCGTGCGGCTTGAGGTGCAAACGGATGTGCCCCGCGTACCCGTTGCGTGTGGTCGCACGCAGGCTCTTCCGGGCGTCCATGAACTCATCGAGCAGTTGGCCGAGGGTGACCGACTCGGCAAGGTTGCGCTTGGTCCTGATGCGGCGCTTGACGTCCTCGGGCTCCGGGATCTCGACGTTCTTGTCCGCGCTTACCTTCATGAGTAAGTCGCCGAGGGCCTGCTGCGCCCGGGTATCGGTCTTCCCTGGGATCGCGAGCAGGACGCGCAGTCTGTCGAGGGCCGCCTGCGCCTTTGTCTGGGTCTCGTAGCCGCTACGGCGGAAGATGCGGCGGGTCCCGTCCGAACTGGCCGGTACTTCCTGCTGAAGGCTCCACGTGCCGTGGCCTCGGCGGCCGAGGGCCGGGCATGACTGGCCAAGTGGCTTCTTGGTCCGGGGGGCGCGGCAGTAGCAGCGACGCTTGGTCGAGCCTGCTTTCATTCCGTGCGCTCCTCGACTGCGGTCGCGTTGTCGAGCATGTCGAGGCCGGTCATGTCCTCGATCCAGGCGCGTTCGATCGGGGGAATGGTGAGGCCGGCCCGGTCCATGTCGTTGACGACGTGGGCGAGGTCTTCCAGCCGTTCGAGGTAGCGGCTCTCGGCGTCCGAACGGCTCTCGGGCGGTGCGTCCTCGGCGAGGCGGTGAGCCTTAGCGGTGGCTGCGCGACGCCGTTCGGCCTCGGGGTAGAGGCTTGCCGGGTAGGCGGCTGCTCCCCACGCGGCGGACCACTTGGGGCCGTCTTCCCCGATGGGGCGGGGGTCGGCGTAGTAGCGGCCCTCGACCGGGCCGGCGAGCGTCGGCGTCTCCTGGCCGGTAACCCACTTCCATACGGTGTACGGGTCGCGGGGTTCGGCGGCGGGGGTGACCGGAACGGCCTGCTCGGTGCCGAGGGGGAGGGCGAGCAGGAGTGGGGGGACGGCGAGGGCGAGGCCGAGCACGAGCAGCTCGTCGACGCTGACATCGCGCCGTCGGCGGCCGTCTGTTTTCCGGCGGCCGGTCTCGATGTTCACGAGAGCGGCGTACGTGAGGTCGGGTGCGCCGAGGCGTTCGCACTCGGCGGCGAGTTGTTCGCGGCTGAGACCGAGGCGGTTTCGGTGCTTGCGGATTTGGTCGGCGATGACGTCACTCGCCGTGCGGTTGCTGTGCATACCGACAAGTTAGCAATGCATATTGCGCAGGTCTAGTGATTCTCGTACGTTGGCGATCTCGACCTTGGAGGGTGGGACATGGCTGACGAGATGACACACGAGGAACTCATGGGCTTGCCGGTGGCGGTATCCCTCGACATTGCCAACCGGGCGTTGGGCATGGGCCGGACGTTCGGGTACGCCCTCGCGAGGCGTGACTGCTACCCGGTGCGGGTGCTGCGCCACGGTCGGCAGTACCGGGTCACGCGGTACGACTTGCACCGACACCTCGGCGTCGAGGCGGGACCCGACGCCGAGGGCACGACGAGTAGCTGAACTGCCGTTAGCTGCGTGTCCGCCAGTAGGTGACCCAGTCATGCGCGAGGCGGCCCATGTGCGTCTTCCACGCCTCGGAGCCGTGGCGGGCGATCTCGTCCCAGAGCCTCGCGTTCGCGTCGGAGAAGACGGCGACGCCCTCGTACGGCGCGCTTGCCCATGAAGCGAACTGCTCGCGCGCCCATGCGTCTGCGGCGGGTGCCCGGTGTCCCGCTTCCATGAGTCGCAGGATCAGCACCGCAGGATCGATCCACGCCGCGCCCCGGGTGGGCCATGCCCAGTCAATCAGGTGCGCCCGGTCGGTCACGAGCATGTTGTGCGGGGCGAGGTCCGTGTGCAGCAGGGTGTTGCCGACGAGCTGCTCGGCGCCGCCGGGGCTCGTGTAGCCGCTCCATCGGTCCTGCGCGAGCTTCATCGGGATGTCCGGGCACGGGGTGCCTTGAAGCTCGACCAGGGCGGCGGCGACGAGCGGGAGGTCGGGGGAGCCGGGGGTGTAGTCGGCGTGCCGGCCGACGAGGCGCTCGTACCCGATCAGATCCCACCCGGCGGCCTGAACGTGCCACAGCAGGCGCGGGGAGGCGGCGGGGAGGTACGGGGCGATGGCGACCTCGCGCTGCTGCGTACGGATCTGGGAGTGATCGAGCGGCACGCCCTTGACGAACACGACCGAGCCGGCCGTGCGGAGGGTGGCGGCGACGCCTGAGTTCGCGCCCGCGGTAGCTGTTTCTGCGCGCTGTACGGGGCCGGTGTGCTCCTCGACGGCGGCGCGGGCGACGGCGGGGAGGTCTTCCCAGTGGATACGGGTTACGGGCATGTGGGGTTCCTGGGGGTGGACGGGCGAGCCGCCCTCGACCCTATGGCGGGCGAGGGCGGCTCGGTCGTGCGTTGGGTTGGGCGCGTCGGTCTAGTACGGCTGGTCGTCGTCGGCCTGGCAGGAGCAGCCGAGGGCCTCGGAGAACGTGCCGATCTCCTTGGTGACCCGGAATTCGTCATTTCCGATCGGGCGCGGGTGGATCGCCACGGGGAGCGGTCCGGGCTCGGCCGGGGGACGGGGGGCGATGGTGACCGGTACGGGGCCGGTGCGCGGAACGGTTGCGGTTGTCATGGCCTACCTCACTGGTTCGGGGTCGGGGTGCTGGCAGTACGTGTTGCGTGGTGCGCGCGCCTCCTGGGAGAGCTTCGCCATGGGGCGGCAGGTGGTGCAGCCGCCCGGGGAGCCGTCGGCCTTGGTCTGACCGAACGAGCACCCGGTGCACCCTCCCGTGCGGAGTTGCAGGCCATCGGCGATGCCGCCGAGGCGTTTGAGTCCCTCGATGCCTTCCTGCATCAGCGGGATGTGGGGGTCTCGGCCGATCTTGCAGATGGACGCGTGGCCGAGTGGGTCGGCGTGAAAGAAGGTGTGTCCCGCGTTGCAGCCGGTGAACGGCTTTCGCTGCCGCAGGAACTTCTCGGCCTGCTGGGGGAAGGGGGCCGCGTCGCCTTGGATGGTGGGCGACATGTTGGTGAAGACGAACACCTCGCCGTACTGCTCGGCGAGCTGCTCCATCTCGGCGAACTCGTCGGCGTTGTCCTTCGACATGACGATGTTGAGCTGCAACCGCAGGCCGGCCTCGCGGGCGGCATCGAGTCCTCGCACGAAGCGGCCGAACGCGCCTCGGTTCTTGGTCACTCCGTCGTAGGTGGCGGCGGTCGCTCCGTAGACGCTGAGCGAGAGGTGGTGGGGCGGTCGCGCGGTGAGCGTCTCAAGGATCGTCGCCTTGTGGAGCGACGAGCCGTTCGTCGAGATCGTCAGCATCATGCCGAGGTCGTAGGCGTACGAGTACGCGGCGGGAAAGTCGCGGTCGATCAGGGGCTCGCCGCCGGTCATCTGAAGCCAGAGCACGCCGGCGTCGCGCATGATGTCGAGCAGCCGCAGTTTGTCGGCCATCGGCAGCCCCTGGAACTTCTTGGCGCCGAGGTAGCAGAACTCACAGTCGTAGTCGCAGCCGAGGTTGATCTCGTACGACGCGCGGGCCATCCCGTACTCGGAGGATGGGCGCACGATGACCGACTCGGTCAAGGGGCGGTCCGGGGCGAGGGTGACGCCCCAGACCTGCGCGGCGCCGTCGACGAGCCACTGCGGGGGCGCGGCGTCGGCGCTCGCTGCCTTGGTGAGTTCGAGGTACCGGCCGAGGGGGATCTGCACCCCCTCGTCGTTGCCAGGGCGTAAGACGAGGTACTCGTCGAGGAACGGTGACGCGATCAGTTCATGCGTGGGCGCGGGCATGTGCCCCCCAAGTCAGAGTGAACAGGGTCAGGGTGTGCAGTCCGGTGCGGTCCGGCGCCCAGCGACGCCACAGAGACTCGAACTCACGGTCGCTGCTGGGGAGATGGAGGGATGGAGCGGCCTTCTTCGCAAGAGTGCGCACGGTGAGATCGGAGTGCGGATAGACGGAGAAGTCGCCCCGATAGTCCGCAGCCGTGACGGCGGCGGCCCAACTGCCGATCTGTGGCACGGCGGCGAGGCTGGTCACGAGCTGCTCGACGTCGAGGGTCCGCCAATACGGCGCGTGGGCGAGGTACGCCTCGGCAGCCGACTTCAGCGCGTCGCGGTCGAGCGCGGCGCCGACTGCGCCGAACTTGGCGTCGGACATGGCGAGGATGGTCTCGGGGGCGGGGACGAGCGACATCGGGCCGTCAAAGCTCTCGATGGTGTGCCCGTACGCCTCGCACATCCGGCGGTAGACGATTTTGGCATTGCAGGCACGCGCGCCCTGCCGCAGTAGCGCGCTCACCAAGGCATCCCACAGCGAGGAATTCGTCAGACGCAGTACGGTTCCGAGCCTCGCCAACTCGTCGACGAGCGGCTGCGCTTCAGCTTCAAAAGGAAGTCGGACGGGCGATGCGTACGCCTGGCGGGGGGCATCCATTGCGTTGCTGCCGACAGGGCGGAGAACGAGACTCTCGTCGACCCAATGAGCCACCCATGCAACGTGGTTGAACTCGACAACGCGTACGGGCTCGCCCTGCGCGGACTGCTGCCACGCGGGATGGTCGAGCATGATTGTGGTGCTCATTTGCTCAATTCCAAGTCAGGACCGCCGGGATGGCGGGTGCATGAATGAGCGTCGGAGAGTAAGACGTACTGAGTCGGTCTTACGTGCCACTCGGCGCGCTTTCCGCTGCTTAGTAGAATGGAGAATCCGCAGGGCTCGCCCCGGTGAAGGGCGGCGAGTGCTTGAACCCAACCACCATTTGCCCATTCCACTGCTCGCATGATTTCGCGGGGATTCATGCCGAGAACATGAAATGAACGGACCTGAATCCGAATGGTTCGGATAGCGCTATTTGGGCTGTGCAGCATCTCAAGGGCAACAGCCTGCGGGAGCTCGTTTGGTGAGGGTCCTTGCAGTAGCACCTCGAACCAGTACCCGAGCGAGGGAACGCCGCAGTCAGCTTCCCATTTTCGGTACAAGGTTTTACCACCGGTGCTGTGTGTGGGGTGCAGAGTGCGCATGGGGCCCCTCACGTAACGGGTTACATGGTTTTCCCCTGCTTCCGATGTCACGGCACAGCAGGAGGGGAACCGGAGGTCCCTCCCCACGTGATCGCGTCAGGGGTGGGGAGGGCCTGTCGAGGCAACTCGGCTTGTCCTGACAAGGGTTAGGCCCGCCACCACGACAGAGTGCGACCGTAGCGCCACGCGACGCGATGCTGCAAGTGTGGACCGGTACAAACGTGCAGACTGGCATATGCAAAAACCCCCCGCCCAGGTCAGGCGGGGGGAACGCTTGCAGCGCCGAGGGGTGCGCCGGGGTGGGCTAGTCGAGGAAGTGGTCGAACTCGCCGGCCTTCACACCCTCGATGAAGGCGGCGAGCTTCTCCGGTGAGGTAGCAACGATGCGCGAAGGGTCATCGCTTTCGCACAAGAGAATTTCCCCTTCATGCTTGGCGACGTAGAGGCACTGCTCGCCCCCGCCCCCGGAGAAGCTCGACTTCTGCCAGTGAATTTCGCTGTTCATTCCTGAATTTCTCACAGTTCTCTTGCGACGTGGTGAATGAAACTTCGCGACTCGTCGGGACTGAGTGAGGCTTGCTCGGCAAACTCAAACAGGGCTCGATACCCGTCGATACTTGCGACTGCGTCGAGTAGGCGACCGCCGAACGGTGTGTCGATGTGAACGGTGTCAAGCTGCGGAACCGTCCCGGATGCGTACATCACGGTCTGGGTGACCTCGACGAAGTCGTCGGAAGTGAAGGGGATAACCCGGAGGGTTACCCACTCCTGCTCGGACGCCTGAAGCAAGTATTCGAGCTGCTCTCTGGCTACCTTTCGACCGCCAACGCGCATACGCAGTGCAGCTTCGTGCACGATTGCCTCGAACCGTGGCCGCTCGGCGCGCTCAAAGATCACCCGGCGTTTCATGCGGTGCTCTACGCGAACCTCGACCTCGTCTGTTGGCACCTTGGGGATGGCGCCACCGAAGAGAGCTCGCGCGTAATCCTCGGTCTGCAAGAGGCCGGGGAACGTCACCGGCTGGAGGCACCGCAAGCCCGTAGCGTGGTGTTCGAGTTCGGCGATGTCGAGGAACCCGGGCGCGAGGGTGCCGCGGTAGTCATCCCACCAGTGCGTACCGCGCCGCTCGCTGGCAATGGTGCACAGCGCGGCGAGCAGGGCCTCGTCGTCGCATTGGTAGAACGTGAACAGCCGGCGAATGCGTTCTTCGCTGATCCCAAGGCGGCCGGCCTCGATGTTGCTGATCCTGGCCGCATCCGTGGAGAGCAGGCCCCCGGCGTCGCGTGCCGTCACTTCGGCACGCTCGCGCAGCTTTCGCAGCTCTGAACCCAAACGGATCTGTCGGGCAGTCGGGTTGTCCCTCGGTGGCATGTCGTCCTTCCCCTTGTCCCACCTGAGTTTGCCGGTTGCGGCGTCACGGGTCCACCTAGAAGCCCAATGATGGGTACAGGGTTGTACCGGTCCATGGTTTTACCCTATGGTCCTGGCAGCACTGCGAAGCACGCCTGTAAGTCCGAAGTGCAGCCGCTGCACCCTGAGTTGGGGTGCGCCCGGGGGCGGCCATTGCCACGCAGGGCGAGCGACGCGAGCAGCTCAGACCGCGTTGGGAGACGTTGAAATGTCCGCTGTCTTAGCAACACCCGCACCACCGCCCGAGGCCGGCGTGTACCGGTTCATGGCCCCTCGTCGGCGGACCACTCCGCGCGTCGTCCGCGACTGGGTCACCTGCCTCTGCCGCGACGCCGGTTTCGAGGGCCTCGTCGAGGACGCACGCTTGTGTGTCTCCGAGGCAGTGACCAACGTCGTACTGCACACGCACACGGCGATGGTCGTCACTGACGTCATGCTGCGCGAACGAGGCATCAGCGTGAATGTCTACGACAACGTGCCCAACCCCGTGCCCGTGCCCTATGACCACTACTCCGACGAGGAGAAGGGGCGAGGGCTGCGCATCGTCGAGAGTCTGTCCGAACAGTGGGGCGTGACCTACTTCTGCGACTTGGCCACCCCCGGCAAGGCCGTGTGGTTCCGGCTCGACGAGAAGGGGCTCGGCAATGACCGCAACTAGCCCTGCCGTGCTCGGCGTTATCGCGCTTTCGATCGGCCTCGGGGTGTTGAGCCTCGTCGTGATCTACGCCTCGATACCGCCCGCTGCTCGCGCGGTGACCCCACCCCCGGTTGGCCAGCCGGGACGCGTCTACTCCTGCTACTGCTTCGAGCGTCCGATGCGCGTGCTCGTCGTCGACCCTGCGGCATCAATCCGTATCGACGCCCCGCCGGGCACACGGCAGACACCGAGCGGACGCCACGCCAGGAAACCACCACCAGACCACCGCACCCGCCCGGAACATGTCTCCCACGTGGGGGCGGGCGGCGGAGGAAGGGGCGCAACTCCTGTACGGGCAGCCGCATAGGCGTGCCCGCACGGTGACCCCGACGAGTGGACCCGTACCAAGCGGCCGGTACGGGTCCACTCCCATGCCCACCAACGACAAAGGCGCCCCCGGTACCGGCACGAGGCCGGTACCGGGGGCGAGCTGCGTCATGCGTTGGGG
>NZ_JBSGZD010000118.1:0-2648 GCF_053610825.1 Streptomyces sp. NPDC054863
GCGGAGCCCCGTGCCGCTACCTGTTGGCCCCCCGGCTGCGCAGCAGCAGCCACAGGAAGTACGGCGTGCCGATGACCGCCGTGACCAGGCCCGCGCCGAGCTGGGCCGGTGCGATCACCGTCCGGCCCACCACGTCCGCCGTGCCCACCAGCACCGCGCCCAGCAGGATCGCCACCGGCACCACCCGTACATGTCGGCGGCCCACCAGGGCGCGTGCGGCGTGCGGGGCGACCAGGCCGACGAAGGCGATGGTTCCGGCGGCGGCGACGGCCGCCGCGCTCAGCAGGACGCCGAGTGCGAGGAAGCCGAGACGCGAGCGGGAGAGCCCGAGGCCGAGCAGCCTCGGGGTGTCCTCGTCGAGCGAGACGAGGTCCAGCTCGGTGCGCCGGACGACCGCCACGGCGACTGAGGCCACCAGCACGACGGCGAGCGGCAGCAGATCGGGCAGGGTGCGCCCGTACGTCGAACCGGACAGCCAGGTCAGCGCCTTGGTGGCGTTGAACGGGTCGGTCAGGACGATGAACAGGCTGATCAGCGCGGTGCTCGCGGTGGCGACACCCATGCCGACCAGGACCAGCCGGTTCTGCTGGAAGCCGCCGCGTGCGGAGAGCCCGAAGACGAGGACGGAGGCGAGTGCGGCGCCTGCGAAGGCCGCGCCCGCCATGCCCGTCGGCCCGGCCATGGGCACGGTCGTCACCAGGATCACCGCACCGAGCGCGGCTCCGCCGGAGACGCCCATGACTCCGGGTTCGGCGAGCGGGTTGCGGGTCACGGCCTGGATCAGGGTGCCGGCCAGGGCGAGGGCCGCGCCCGCGAGGAGGGCGGCGAGCACCCGGGGCACCCTGGTGTCGAGGACGTAGGAGATGCCCCGGCCCGCATTGCCCTGCGCCCAGTTCACGACGTCGCCGAGCAGCAGCTTGGCGTCGCCGAGCAGTACGGAGGCGATGATCAGCCCGATCAGAACCGCCACCAGTGTCGCGGCGGCGGTGAGGAAGAAGGCCCGGCTGCGGATGCGGAGCTTGTCGGGCGGGGACTCCGCGCCCAGGTCGCGGCCCCTGGTCGCCAGGACGATCAGGAAGCAGGCGCCGACGAGGCTGGTGACCACGCCGGTCGGCACGGACGTGGAGGTGTCCGCCGACACCACGGTGCGCAGCACGACGTCCGAGCCGAGTACGAGGACGACGCCGGTCAGCGCGGACACCGCCACGTTCTGGCGCACCCGGGCGAAGCCCCGGTGGTAGCGGGCCAGGACGCGTACGACGGCCGGGGCGCACAGTCCGACGAAGCCGATCGGCCCGCAGAGGGTGACGGCGGCGGCGGACAGCAGCGCGGACAGCACGACGGTGGTCACGCGGGTGGCCCGTACGGGCACTCCCAGACCGCGCGCGGCGTCGTCGCCCAGCGCCAGGGCGTCGACCCGGCGGGCGATCAGCAGCAGCCCGGTCAGTCCGACGGCGGCGAGGGGCAGCATCCACAGCACCCCGCTGAAGCCGTTCTGGGCGATGCTGCCCTGGTTCCAGTCGTACAGCCCGTGGGTCTCCTCGGGGAACAGCAGGAGCAGGCCCTCGGTGACGGCGGTGAGGCCGAGGGTGAGGGCGGTGCCCGCCAGGACCAGCCGTACGGTTCCGGCGCCGAGTCCTGACATGCCGAGCACGATCGCGGCGGCTGCCAGGCCGCCGGCGAAGGCGACGCCGGAGGAGGCGATCATCGGCAGCGAGACGCCGGTCGCGGAGGCGAGTCCGAGCGCCAGGTAGGAGCCCGCGTTGACCGCGAGGGTGTCCGGTGAGGCGAGTACGTTGCGGCTGACGGCCTGAAGGGCGGCGCCCGCCATGCCGAGGACCGCGCCGACGAGGATGCCGGCGACCATGCGCGGCAGCCGGGAGGCGACGACGACGGAGGCGTCGCTCCGGTCGGCCTGCCCGGTGAGCGCCTTCCAGACCTGGGCGGGGCCGACGTGGGCGGTGCCCTGGGCGATGTCGATGACGGCGAGGACGGCGACCAGCAGGACGAGCACGGCCGTCACCGCTACCGCGCCGCCCTTCCGGGAAACCGCCGCCGTGGTGGGGGCGGAGGGTGCGGTGGTGGTGACGGCCATGATGTTTACGCGTGTCCCGTCGTCACTTCTTCTTCAGGGCGGTGACCACGGAGTCGACGTACTGCTCCATCGACATGGTGCCGCCGAACATCCACACGCCGTCGGGCAGGCGGTGCACCTTGTTGCCCGTCACGAACGGCAGGGACTTCCACACCGCGTTGTCGGCGAGCGCGCCGGTGAACACGTTGCTGTTCTTGTCCGTGTCGTTGGAGACGTACGCGAACTCCGCGTCCTTGTCGAGCTTGGTGAGGCCCTCGACGTCGGTGCTGCCGAGGCCGTAGGCCGGGTCGCCCTCGACCTTCCACGGGTTCTGCAGGCCGAGCCTGTCATTGACCGCGCCGATCAGCGAACCGCTGGTGAAGGGGCGGATGGAGACCTTGTTGCCCGTCAGGTAACCGTCGGCGAAGGCGAACTTCGTGCCCTTGTGCCCGGCCTTCTCCAGCTCCTGCTTGCCCGTGGCGAGCTTGGCGTCGAAGTCCTTCTTGAGCTTCTCGGCCTTGTCCGTGGAACCCGTGGCCTTGGCGATCAGGTCCAGGTTCTTGGTCATCGTGCC
>NZ_JBSGZD010000118.1:2658-22537 GCF_053610825.1 Streptomyces sp. NPDC054863
CTTCTGCAGCTGCTTGACGGCGGCCGGCGGGAGGTCCGTGGTGGCGATGATGAGGTCGGGCGCGAGGGCGGCGACGGTGTCCATGCTGGGCTCGCCGCGGGTGCCGATGTCCTTCGGCGCGTTCTTCAGCGGGGCTGCCTTGTCCCAGGCGGTGTAGCCCTTGACGTCGGCGACGCCGACCGGGTCGACGCCGAGCGCGACCAGGTGCTCGACGACGTCCCACTCGGTTCCGACAACCTTCTTGGCGGGGCCCTCCAGCTCCACCTTCTTGCCGGATGCGTCGGTGAGGGAGATGCGCTCGGAGGTCTTCTTCTCCGACTTGTCCGCCTTGTCCGCGGCGGGCTCGGTCGTGCCGCAGGCGCTCAGGGTGAGGGCGGCGGCGGTGGCCGCTGCAGCGGCGAGGAGGAGTCGTCTCATGACGGGGTACTGAGCCTTTCAAAGTGCGCGGTACGCGCGTTTGTGCCTGGGGCCTTGCGGGGGGGGGACCTGCGGAGTGGTGCTTGGGGGTGGTGCCGTCCTGCGGGCGGCGCGGGCCTACACGCGGGTGTCGACCTGCGCGTCGTCGCTGTCGAGCACGCGTACGCCCTCGGGTGTCCGCCGCGTGTGGTGCCGGCCGATCGCGCGGGTGCGCAGCCGTCCCGTCAGCGGATCGGTGGAGACCTCGATCCGGATGCCATACGTGTCCGTCAGCCGCTCCGGTACGAGTACGTCCTCGGGCTCTCCGTCCGAGATCACCCGTCCTGCCCGGAGCAGCACGATCCGGTCGGCGACGGCTGCCGCCTGGTCCAGGTCGTGCAGCACCACGCCGACGGCGATGCCGTGGTCGTCCGCCAAGTCCCGTATCAGGTCCAGGAGTTCCACCTGGTACCGGAGGTCGAGGTACGTCGTCGGTTCGTCCAGCAGCAGTACGCCCGTCTCCTGTGCGAGGCAGCTCGCGAGCCACACCCGCTGGAGCTGACCGCCGGAGAGGTGCTCGACGCCGCGCGCGGCGAGTTCGGTGACTCCGGTCATCTCCAGCGCCCGGTCCACGGCCGCGCTTCCGTCCGGGTCGGCCCGGCCCCAGCGCCCCCGGTAGGGGTAGCGCCCGAACTCCACGACGTCCCGCACGGAGAGCCCGCTGGGCGTGGGCCGCCCCTGGGTCAGCAGTGCGACGTGCCGCGAGAACTCACGGGGGGTCAGGGCGAATCCATCCGTCCCCTCGTCGAGGATGAGGGCCGCGTTCCGTGCCCGCTGCAGCCGTGCCACGGTCCGCAACAGCGTCGACTTCCCACTGCCGTTCGGCCCGACCAGTACGGTCACGTGTCCGGGCGACAGCACGAGGGACGCCTCGTGCACGACGTCGACACCGTCGTACGCCACGGTGACGCCCGTGGCGGCAAGGCTGTGGCCACGGCGGATCGAGGCCTGGAGGAGTTCTTCACCGACATTCACACGCCGAAGGTTAGCCTAACCTAAGCATGGCTGAAAACAGTCAGTAAAAGACCCCTGTTCGGCGGCGCACGACCGGTGAACAGGGGCCTTGTCCGGGGCGGACTCGCTCACGCCCGCCGCTGCGCCGTCAGCACTGCATGGCCCAGACGTGCGCGTCCCCGCGGTCGTTGGCGTTCGCGTTGGAGGCGACCTCCTGGCCGGGGGCCAGGCAGATCGTGCGGGCGCCGCCGGTCGACGGCCACTGGATGGCGTCCTCGTGGACGATGACGTGGTCCTTGATGCCCGGTCCCGAGATCGCGTGGTTGGCCCACGACGAGTCCGCGTCGGCGATCCAGGAATCCCACCACTCGTCGTCCCCCGACGAGGAGAAGACATTGCCGCCGAAGTTGGCGTCCGGCCAGACGCAGAAGGAACCGCTGGCGCAAGGTGCCGCGGAGGCGGGCGCGGCCAGCGCACCTCCGGCGGCGAGCAGGACAGCGGTGAACAGGGTCAGGAGTCGCTTCATGAGCGGATGCCTTTCTGGGCGTGGGCAGCTTCGGCGAGGAGGGTTCGGGCGCGGCGCAGGCCGTCTTCGCGCAGCCGCCGGTAGTCGGTGCGGTCTGCGGCGGGCGCCGCGGAGCGGAGGTTGGCGACGCGGGTCGAGACCTGGAACCAGCGCCGTTGGTCGCCGTACAGGCGGCGTTGGGCGGTGGCCAGACAGCCGTCGGTGTGCTGGCTGATCACGTGGCCGCCGGGGAGCGCGAGGGAGAGTTCGGCCCGGCCGGTCCCGAAGAGGGCGTCGGAGATCCGGTGCGCGAGGGCGGGCAAGGGGGTGGCGGCTCCGGGCCTGGGCGGGGTGAGGCCCTGGCCCGTCAGGCAGCGGTCGGTGATCAGTTGCTGGGCGGCCTTGAGCGTGTCGTCGGGACCGAGTTCGATCCGCCGCTCCGGTGCGGCGCAGCCGCCCAGTACGAAGGTGACGGCCAGGAGCAGGGCGGGCGGGCACCTCTTCGCACGGCAGCGCACGGGCCTCTTCGCGCGGGCCGACACCGACTTCCCCGCGCCGGTGGACAGGGGCCCCTTCGCACGGATGGGCACGGACACGGCGGGCGGCTCAGCCGGGCCGGCAGTCGGTGGGCCTGCTGCGCTGGACTCCGTCCAGTTTGTCCCACCACTCCCAGAAGCCGGAGTAGTCGCCCCCGTAGACGGTCCGGTAGAGACAGCCCCCTTCGCGGGGGAAGCTGAGGGCGTAGAAGGTGTCCTGGGTCTGGTTGCTGAACGACTTCGCATGCCGTTTCACATGCGGTGCGGCTTCGGCGTAGCCGGTGCCGTTGTAGCACCAGCCGCCGCCCGCACCCGTCTCTTCGGGTTCGGGCCAGAAACAGACGTATCCGGGCAGAGCCGCTTCGGCGGCGGGTACTGCGCGAGTGGTGTGTGCGGTCGCGGACGGTACGGCGGCGACCAGCGCGACGGTGGTCAACAGAGCGGCGGACAAACGCATATGAGCAAGCCCCCGAGGCAGCGGACGAACAGTGCGGTCGCAGCCTTCCACGCACAAATCGCCGCCACACCCACCGCCACTCGTAACGGTGAGTAGTCGTACCGCAGGGGCCACACAGACCGCGCGAACCCCGCACCGGGGCGAGGGGGCGACGGGCTACCTCAGGAGCCACTTCCTGGTCAGCTCCATGACCTCCGCGCGACTGTGTCCGTCGTGGTCCGCCGCGACGAGGTGCGCACCGAGTCGGAGGGAGAAGGTGATCATGCACCGGGCTTCGACGTCGCTGGGGTCGGAGCAGATGCCGGCGAAGAGGGTACGCAGGTAGGCCATGCGGCGGTTGTCCACGCGGCTCAGCCGTTCAGCGACGCTCTCGTCGCGGCGGGCCCAGTCGCGGATCGCGAGGTCGACCGGGACGCCCAGGACAGGTCCCTGTCCGGACTCGGCGGTGAGCGTGAACAGCCGCTCCAGTCTGGTCCTGGCGTCGCCCGCGCCGCTCTCGACGCGTTCGATCACCGACTCGGTGACCTCGCGCTCCCACGTGTCGAGCATTTCGGCCAGGAGCGCGTCCCGATTGCCGAAGTACCCGTAGAAACCGCCCTTGCTGACGCCGATCGCCTGGGCCAGGGGCTCGATCCGCACGGCTTCGGGGCCGCCGGCGGCGAGTGCACGCAGCCCCTCCTCGATCCAGGTGCCGCGCGGCGTACGGGCCAGGCCCATGGGTGTGTCTCCCGTCACGTCCCGCACCGTCTATACGGTGCCGTATAGGCGCTGCTAGCTTGCTGTATACGGCATCGTATAGAGAGGGGTTCGTTCATGAAACTCCCCACCACCGCCCACACCTCGCGACCCTGGCGGATTCATTCGATCGCACACGACTTCCAGCTGGAGGACGTGTGGGCGCTTCCGACACCGGGTGGTCCGGACGATCTCGCACACCTGGTGGACCAGTTCACCGACAAGCACAGCGACGGCGGGGCGACGCCCCCCGCGCACCTCTCCTCGCCCGTGTCGCGCCTGCTCTTCGCGATCCGCTGGAAGCTCGGGAAACTGCTCGGCTGGGACAAGCCGGAGAAGGGCGTCGGAGGCCGGGTGCCGTCGCTGCGGGAGCGGCTGCCCGCGGATCTGCGCGACGGACCCCGGGGGGACGATCTGCGCTCGGTGTCGTTCAAGTCGGTCTACCAGACGCACGACGAGTGGGTGGCCGAGATGGGCAACGGGACCGTGCACGGGCTGTTGCACGTCGGCTGGGTGCCGGACGGGGCGGGCGGGTACCACGGGCAGATGGCCGTACTCGTGAAGCCCAACGGGCTGGCCGGCGCCGCCTACATGGCGTTCATCAAGCCCTTCAGGTACCTGGGTGTGTACTCGGCCTTCATCCGCGGGATCGGGAGGGAGTGGGAGGCGAGTGCCGAGCGGCGGAAGGTGGCGGGCTGAGGAGCTGCCGGTCGCCCGGAGCGCTACTTGTCCACGGCCTGCCGGTCACCCGCGGCTCCGAGCGGCAGGCGGCGTGCCAGGAAGTAGCACCGTCGGGTCTCGGCCTCGTGGGCGTAGTGGGTGCGTTCCATGCGCATCTCGACGGTGAATCCGGCTGCTTCGAGGAGCGGGGCGACGTGGGCCGGGTCGAGGAAGCGGAAGTCGAGGTTCACGCCGTGTCCCCACCACTCGTCCATGTGCCGGACCTCTTCGCCGACGTGGAAGGAGAGCAGCAGCAGGCCGGACGGGCGCAGCGTCCTGTACATCTCCTCGAACGCGCGGGGCAGGTCGTCGGGGTCGAGGTGGATGATCGTGTAGAAGGCGACGGCTGAGGCGAACTCACCGTCCTCGGCCGGGAGTTCACAGAGATCACCTTCGCGGAACTCCACCTGGGGGAACCTGCGCCGCCCGGCCTCGACCATGCCTGCGGACAGGTCTATGCCGACGGTGCGCGCACCGTTCCCGGCGAGCCAGGCCGCCACGTGTCCGGGGCCGCAGCCCAGGTCGGGGCAGCATGTCATGGGCGGCCGATTCGACGAGAGGGGGCGGAAGCGGTCAACAGCCGTGCTCGGGCGGTCGGTTCATGAACCGGAAGACAGCCCGGCCGCTGCCGGCCGGGCGGTCCTAGGGTGTGCGCATGACGCGATTCGACGGATACGCCGCGCTGGTCACCGGCGCGGGCCAGGGCATCGGCGCTGCGATCGCCCGACGGTTGGCTGCGGAGGGCGCACGGGTGCTCGTCACGGACCGGGATCCGTCCCGTGCGGAGCAGGTGGCCGAAGCCGTACGCGACAGTGGCGGAGTCGCGGTGGCCCAGCCGTGCGACGTCGTCGACCGGGCTTCGGTGGAGGCAGCGGTCGGCAGGGCCGTGGAGTCCTTCGGCGGTCTCGACGTCCTGGTGAACAACGCCTACGCGTGCCATCCGGACCCGCCCCGCTTCGAGGAGGCCGAGGACGGCCCCTGGTACGAGGACTTCGAGGTCACCCTGCACGGCGCGTACCGCTGCGTCCGCGCCTGCCTCCCCCACCTGGCGGCAGCCGGCGGGCGGGGCGCGATCGTCAGCATCGGCTCGGTCAACGCGGAACAGAACTTCGGCAACCACGCGTACAGCGCGGCCAAGGCCGCTCTCGCCTCTCTGACCCGCACCCTGGCCGTCGAGTGCGCCCCGCGCGGTGTGCGCGTCAATCTCGTCGAGCCCGGCACCGTACGCACCCGCGTCTGGGACGACCGGCCCGGAGTGCTCGAACGTGCCGCGGCCCACTATCCGTTGGGGCGCGTCGGTGAGCCGGACGACATCGCGGCGGCCGTCGCCTTCCTCGCTTCGGCGGACGCGTCCTGGATCACCGGGGTGACGCTGCCCGTCGACGGAGGCCTGCTGGTGAGCAATCTGTCGATGGTGCGCTCGATGGGCGGTGGTGGCGCGGAGGGCGCGGGGCAGCGGTCCGACGGGTGACCGTGCGGCCCGGCCGACGGGTACGGGGGTTCCGATCACCTAGACTCCGCGGATGGCGAAGTACTTCGACGTGCACCCCGAAAACCCCCAGGCGCGGACCATCAAGAGCGTGGCCGAGAGCATCCGTTCCGGTGCGCTCATCGCGTATCCGACGGACTCCTGCTACGCGCTGGGATGTCAGCTCGGCAGCCGGGAAGGAATCAACCGGATCCGGTCGATCCGCAATCTCGACGACCGGCACCACTTCACTCTCATGTGTCATGACTTCGCCCAGCTGGGCCAGTTCGTGCAGCTCGACAACAAGGTGTTCCGTGCCATCAAGGCCGCGACGCCCGGCAGCTACACGTTCATCCTGCCCGCGACGAAGGAGGTGCCGCGCCAACTGCTGCACCCGAAGAAGAAGACGGTCGGAGTGCGCATCCCCGACCACGTCGTCACCCAGGCCCTGCTCGCCGAGCTCGGTGAGCCGCTGCTGTCGAGCACGCTGCTGCTGCCCGACCAGGAGGAGCCGATGACGCAGGGCTGGGAGATCAAGGAGCGCCTCGACCACGAGGTGGATGCCGTGATCGACTCCGGCGACTGCGGCACTGTGCCGACCACGGTCGTGGACTTTTCGAGCGGCGAGGCGGAGATCGTACGCCGGGGAGCGGGCGACACCGAGCGGTTCGAGTAACCCCATTCCGGTGGAGAGCCCCGGGGGGGGATCGTACGGGCGGAACCGGTGAAGGGCCGGGAGGGCGCCTTCGGGCGGAGCGCCTCCTCGGCGACCGCCACGAACTGCCGCAGAGCGGCGGATTCGTTGTCCGACCGCCAGACCGCGGCCACCAGGGCGCCCGCCAGGAGGGCCGCCCTGTCGTACCCCTCGGCCACTTGCCGCCCTCGGTCACCGCGGCGGTGGCCACTGCAAGGCCGACCGCCGACCCCACGGCGGAGCCCAAATCCTGATGAGTCGTCAGCATTCCGCCGGTCAGACCGTGGTGTTCCGGTTCGACCTCGTCGATGCCCGCGACCACCCAGGCCCGTGACGATCTCCGGCTGGGCGCCGCCCACCGTTCACTGCCGGAAGGGGCGCAGGGGCATCAGAGGCCCGGCAGCCCTCGGCGTGCCGGAGGGAGGAGGTCGGTGAGCCGGTCCGTTGGCCCGCCCGACACGCGGGTCAACGGCCGAAAGAGGCCCCCCAAAACCCCCAGGCGTGCATTAGGTTAGCCTTACCTAAGTTGCTCGCTCCGGTGATTCACCGCTGCCCCCATGGAGATTCAGCATGCGCCTGCCCCGCACCCGCGCCCCGCAGCCGACCAGCGCCGAACGCGTGCGTTCCGTACTGGCCGCCGCCCACTCGATGACGGTCGTCAGCGACGGTGTGCACACGGAGGTACGCAGGCTCGACGGCGCCGGAGTCATGAGCCGCATCCACCTCCACGAGCCGGTCGGGGTGACGGAGGACGCCCACCCCTCCCCCGGTCACTCCGGCATCGCCGACTCTCCCGAGCACGAACGCATCCCCGTCCGGCTCGAATTCACCGACATCGCGCCCACTCCGGTCCGCGACCGGGTGCGCACCCGAGTCACCCTCACCGGGCTCCTCGCCGCCCCGTACGAAACGTCGGCGGCCGACGAGAGCACCTGCATGGAGTTCGGGCAGGCCGTCATCGAGGACGCCCACGGACGCACGTACGTCACGCTCGACGCGCTGGAGCACACCTCCCCCGACCCGCTGGCCCTCTGCGAGGCCGGGATGCTGACGCATCTCCTGGACTCGCACGCCGAGTTGGTCCCCCTGCTGCTGAGGCTGGCGCCCACGCCCCGGACCGCCGCACTGACCCGCGCGCTGCCGCTGGCGATCGACCGGTACGGCCTCACGCTGCGCCTGGAGTACCCGCACACGCACACCGACGTACGGCTGCCGTTCCCCACCCCCGTGGCCGGCGCCGAGCAGGCGGGCCCGCAGATCCAGGGGTTGCTGCGGGCGGCCCGCCGGATGTCCCACCCCAACCGGCTGCCGGCCTGAGCGGCGGCCCGGCAGGCCCAGGACGCGGTGCAGGGGTCAGAGGCCGCAGATGTCGCACCCGAGCCGCTCGGCCTCCGCCCGCCAGGCCGGTTCCGGGTCGACGAAGTACTGGACCTCGCCACGGCGGTAGGCGTCGAGATGGTGCTGGATGACGGCACACCCCTCCGGTTCGGGTGTGCGGTCGGCCGACGCGCCGGGGGCGAGCAGGAGGCTGCCGGCGGCGATGACTGCGGCAACAGTCGGGGCGGTACGTACGCGCATCATGGCGGGACCTTCCTTGGCGGGCAGATCTGCGGGGCTCGGGGCAGACCTGCGGGGTGCGGAGCTGGACGGTGACGCCCAAGCTGCCGGTGCGCAACCAAGTGTGTCCGGCCCTGCTCCCAGTAGGCACCGGCAGGCACTCCTCCGCATGCCGGGCGGGATTGCCGCCTCCGTTCCCGGCAGGTACCCCGGTCAGCCGCGCCGCTCCCACTCCGGGCGGGTGAGTGCGTACTCGACCTCGCCTTCTGCGGAGCCTTCGATGACTTCCGGCCAGTCGTCCGTGTAATTGCGTACGAAGCTCAGGCCCGCCTTCTCCATCACCCGGCGCGATCCCGTGTTGACCGCCATGGTGTTGGCGGTCACCCGCGCCACCCCCAGGTCCGTGAACCCCTTGCGGATCAGGGCACGTGAGCCCTCCGTCGCATATCCCTTGCCCCAGGCCTCCTTGCCCAGCCGGTAGCCGAGCTCGACCACGGCGGCACTGCGGTCGTCCAGCGGGCGGAACTCGAACCAGCCCAGGAACGCCCCGGTGTTCCTGTCCTCTGCGGCCCAGTAGCCGCGGGTGCCGAGGCAGGGGTGGTCGTGCAGGAGCCGGGGCAGCGTCTTGGCGCGGATCGTCTCGCGGGTCGTCGGCCGGCCGCCGTTGATGTAGCGCATGACGTCGGGGTCGTTGTCCAGCGCCAGCAGGTGGTCGATGTCCGTGTCGGTCTCGGTGAAGGGGCGCAGGGCGAGGCGCTCGGTCGCCAGGAAGAGATGCATGCGGCGATCGTCACCGCCCCGCGGCGATGACGCCACCGGATTTCGGCGCCGGATTTCGGCGTCGGATTTCGGCGCCGCCTGTCGGCACTACCTGCCGGGCGCGGTGCCTGTCGGACCGGACGGCGTCGAGGGCGGCCAGGCGCCGTGCGGTGTGGTTGACCTGCCGGGGGCCGCGTGGGGAGACACGGATACGGAGTGCGGCCTTCGCCAAGGGGGCTTAACAAGCGGGAAGTTGACCGTTGTACGGTCCTTTGTGCGGTCCTTCCCTTCCGTGCAGGAGGCACGTACATTCGGCACATCAGTGACGGCCCGTCAGGGAGTGACGCCATGCCGATCGAACCCGGACTCCAGCAGTTCCTCGACCTGATTCCACCGATCGACTGGTCCCTCGACCCTGTGGACTTCCGCGCGCAGGCGGCTGCCGGACTCTCCCTCATGCCTGTCACGACAGAACTCCCGA
This sequence comes from Streptomyces sp. NPDC054863, assembly GCF_053610825.1. Classification (NCBI taxonomy): domain Bacteria; kingdom Bacillati; phylum Actinomycetota; class Actinomycetes; order Kitasatosporales; family Streptomycetaceae; genus Streptomyces; species Streptomyces sp. NPDC054863. The sequence continues at coordinate 11,981 of NZ_JBSGZD010000118.1, forward strand.
AGGTCGTGAACGCGAGCGTCCCCGGCCCCGCCGGTGAGATTCCGGTACGCGTCTACCACCCCTCGCTCGATCCCGGACTGCCCGTCACCGTCTTCTGCCACGGCGGCGGTTTTGTGATCGGCAGTCTGGACAGCCACGACGCCCTGTGCCGGAGGACGGCGCGGGAGACCGGCTCCCTGGTGATATCGGTCGACTACCGGCTGTCTCCCGAGCACCCTTTCCCCGCCGCTCTGGAGGACGGCTTCGCCGTGTACGCGTGGGCGCGGAAACATGTGGACGCATGGGGCGGTGACCCTGAGCGCATCGCGCTCGCCGGGGACAGCGCGGGTGCCTCGATCTCGGCGGCGGTCTGCCTCATGGCACGGGACCGGGGTCTGCCGCAGCCGGTCTTCCAGCTCCTCTGGTACCCGGCGACCACGCTGGACGCCACTTCCTCGCGCACGCGCTTCGCCGAGGGGCCGATGCTCGGCAGCGACGCCATGGGGTTCTTCCATAGGCACCACTTCGGGCTGATCTCCCGCGAGGAGGCGATTCCGTACGGTGCGGTGGCGCTCGCCGGTGACCTCTCGGGCCTCGCCGCCGCGTACATCCTGGTGGCGGGCAACGATCCGCTGCTGGACGAGGGAACCGCGTACGCCCGGCGGCTGCGCGAGGCGGGCGTGCCCACCCGACTGGACGTCCAGGCGGACATGGTGCACGGGTTCCTGAGCTTCGCGGACCTGGTGCCGTCCTGCCGCACCGCGGCCCGGCCCTCGCTGACCGCCCTGCGCGCAGCCCTGTCCCATTAGGGTGGCCGTATGGCTTCGGATGCGGGAACCGTACGGGTGGACAGCTGGGTCTGGTCCGTGCGGCTCATGAAGACACGGTCGATGGCTGCTGCCGCCTGCAAAGCGGGGCACGTACGGATCAACGGGGAGCGCGCCAAGCCGGCGCAGTCGGTGCGCGTCGGTGACGAGGTGCGGGTGCGCCAGGAGGGCTGGGAGCGCGTCGTCGTCGTGTCCCAGCTCGTACGCAAGCGGGTGGGAGCGGAGCCCGCCGCCGGGTGTTTCGTGGACAAGAGCGCGCCACGTCCCCCGAAGGAGGCCATCGGCGTGGGCGTGCGGGAGCGCGGCGCCGGTCGGCCGACCAAGCGGGACCGGCGGGAGTGGCAGCAGTTGCGCGGCGGGCTCTGAGAGTCGCCCCTGCGGTCGGGGACGGGTTCCGGCCGGCAGGTCCCCGGCACACGGGCCCTGGTCGGCGAGAGCGAGGGGGCGTACAAAGCCCGAACCCTGTCGGGGGAGGATGGGGGCATGTCCCAGATGCCTCGATCTCGTACGAAGTCCAGCGCCACGGCCCCCTGCCCCTGTGGGCGTGAGCAGTCCTACGGGGACTGCTGCGGCCGTTTCCACCGCGGGGAGGCCGCGGCACCGACGGCCGAGCGCCTGATGCGCTCGCGCTACAGCGCGTTCGTGGTGCTCGACGCCGACTACCTGCTGCGGACCTGGCACCCGACGACCCGGCCGGGCGCCCTGGACCTGGATCCCGGGCAGCGCTGGACGGGGCTCGACATTCTCGCCACCTCGGACGGCTCCGCCTTCCACCAGGAAGGAATCGTGGAGTTCCGCGCCCATTTCGTCCATGAGGGCCGGGCGGACAGCCAGCACGAGGTGAGCAGGTTCGTGCGGGTCGACGGCCGTTGGTCGTACCTCGACGGTCAGAACAGCGGCAGCTGACCGGGGAACTCCGGTGTTGCGTAGCCGTCCAGGGAGGGCTGCAGCGCCAACCCCAGGGGCGCCGTACTGCGCGAACCCGGGCAGGAGATCAGCTCTGTCGTGCCCCGCGCACCAGGCGGGTCGTGGCGGGCGAAGCGAGCGGCGACGACAGCGATTTCGCGGCGGCACACGGGACATACACGGCGAGGAGACGACACGTGGATCAGTGTGCCTCATCGGCCCGCCTCCGCCTCTTCGGGCCGGGCATCCAGGCACGCCACAGGGCGCGGAGGACAGGCAAGGCAGGACGGGCCCGGGAAGGACGGGCCGCGGTGGCGTCCGGGCCGGGCAGGGGCAGCTGTGTGCGTGCCTCGTCCAGGGCCAGGGCCAGGCTCAGCCTGATCCACCTGATCTCGTCCTCCGTGTCCGCCATCAGCAGGCGGTGCACGACTTCGCGGGCGGCGGGACTGCGGGGCGCGGCGGCGACGAGTCCGGACCGGAGCCCGGCGAGGTGGGCGGCCTCCTGCGGATCGTCCAGCACCTGGTCGAGCTCGTCCTGCTCCAGGAGTGAGCTGAAGATCGCCGCCTGTTCCCAGGGGTTCTCGGTGCGCCCGAGCAGTTGGCCGAGACGCCGGCTGCGCCAGTTGCGGGCCCGCCGGTCCTCCCCCGTACCGAGCACCGTACGCATGGCCGCCGGGTAGTTGCCGGTGAGCAGTTCGGGGTGACGGGCCTTGAAGTCCGTCAGTTCCTCGACGAGGTAGAGCCAGACGACCGCCCTGTACCGGTTGAGGTAGAGCCTCGCAGGGCTGAGGTATCCGGCGCGGGCGAGGCCGGTGAACCGGGTCCGGCCGATGTGCAGGAGCGCCGCCCCCTCGGTGGTGCCTGCCGTCCGCAGCCGCTCCCTGAGCGGAGTCGCGGTCGCCTCCAACTCCCGCAGCCGGTCGACCTCTTCACGGGCCACGCGCCGCCCGCCCTCGCCCGCCATGACGGTGCGGATGCGGCCGAGCTGCACGGCAAGATCGAACTCGCCCCTCCTGAGCCCCAGCTCCTGTGCCGCGCGGACGGCGGTGACGGTGCCGTGCGGGGTGGGGGTGGTCCGCCCCGTGCCCCGCACCGGCTGAGATTCCTGGACTTCCTGTACGACCATGACGGCCCTCCCCGTGAGTTGCGAACACTCTCGGTAACGACCGTACGCTCGGCGGTCCGGATCGCGCTCGGCCTGTGGATAACCCTCAGGCCGAGCGCATTTCTGCAGGTCAGTCAGATTCCGGGCGTTCGCGCTGCTACTCCGAGATGCTCGCCGACCCTGTTGACCAGCAGCGTCATCTCGTACGCCACCTGGCCGAAGTCGGCCTCGGCGGCGCTCAGTACGCACAGACAGCTACCCTCGCCCGCCGCGGTGACGAAGAGGATCCCGTCGTCGAATTCGACCATCGTCTGACGCACCTTGCCCGCCCGGAAGTGCCGCCCCGATCCCTTCGCCAGGCTGTGCAGTCCCGAGGAGACGGCGGCGAGATGCTCCGCGTCCGCCCGTTCCAGCCCGGCACTCGCCCCGGTCACCAGTCCGTCGCTGGAGAGGACCAGTGCGTGCCGGATGTGCTGGATCCGGTTCGTCAGGTCGTCGAGCAGCCAGTCAAGTCCCTTGTTCAGCGCCATGGTTCGGCTCTCCCCGCTCATTCGTTCCCCGTGTCCCCTGTTCTCCCGCAAGCCTTACCCACTGTCGGCGTGGCGGCAAGCAGATCGGATCACTCGGGAAGCGGTGGCCGACGGGGTACGGCGAGGAGGCCCGGTCAGCCCAGCGATTCGAGCATGCGCGTCGTGTGCACGCGTCCCGCGTACTCGACCAGCCGGATCAGCACCTCCTTGCCCGAGTCACGGTCGCGTGCGTCGCACAGCACCACGGGGGTTCCCCGGTCGAGGTCGAGGGCCTGGGAGACTTCGCGCGCCCCGTAGGACTGCGCGCCTGCGAAGCAGTTGACCGCCACGACGAAGGGAATGCGGCGGTCCTCGAAGTAGTCCACCGCGAAGAAGCTGTCGGCGAGCCTGCGGGTGTCGGCGACGACGACGGCGCCGAGCGCACCCTGCGAGAGGTCGTCCCACAGGAACCAGAAGCGGTCCTGGCCCGGGGTGCCGAACAGGTAGAGCGACAGCCCGGACCGGATGGTGATGCGGCCGAAGTCCATGGCGACGGTCGTCGCGGCCTTGCGGTGGACGGCGGCGGTGTCGTCCACCGACTCCCCCGCCTCGCTGAGCAGTTCCTCGGTGCGCAGCGGCCGTATCTCGCTCACGGAGCCGACCAGGGTGGTCTTGCCGACTCCGAAGCCGCCCGCGACCAGTATTTTCAGTGCCAGGGGTGCACTGTCCGCTTGCGCGGCTTCGGTTTCGACTTCGACTTCGGCTTCGGCTTCGGGGGCTCCGAACTCGGCGGCGCCGGTTGAGGGAGCTCCGGATTCGCCGGCGCCGCCGTTGTCGGCGGGGGTGCGGTCGGAAGCGGCGGGGCTGTCGTTCCGCTGGGAGCCCTCGGGAACCACGGGAACCATGGGGGACTTCTTTCGGCTGTCGGGCTGGGTCGGGAATCCGCACCGCCTGCGCCCGGGCGGATGCCGGGGCTTCCTCCGTCCTGTGGCGCGGTGTTCAGAGGGCGCGCAGGCCTTCGATCATTTCCTGCACGGGCAGTTCCGCGGGCGGGACGGTGGGGCGGGCGGGGCCGTTCAGCGCCAACCGGCCTGCGGCGAGGAGGTCGTTCAGGAGGGTGCGTACGACACCGGTGGGCAGGTCAGTCGCCACGGCGAGTTCCGCGACGGTCCGGGGTCCGGTGCGGCAGAGCGTGAACAGCGTGTGGTGGGCGCGGCCGAGCAGGGCAGGGTCCGGTTCGCCGGTGCCCGTCACGGCGGTGAGCTGGGCAACGAGGTCGAGAGGCGTGTCGGCCTGGCCCGGTGCGGCGCGCATGCCGGACTGCGCATAGGGGCGTACGAGTGGGCCTGCATCGGCGTCGTACCACTGGGTGCTGCCTTCGGCGGCCCTCTGATGCTCGATCATCCGTGGCTCTCTCCGGCTCCGGCGGTGCGGTGCGATGTGCCCCGTGGATTCCGGACGGTAGTGCCGACGGGGTGCGATCCCGCCGCCGGTTTCGAAAGCATGCGGAATGTGGCGGGAACGTTGCCGCGGGAGATCATGTGGTCATGACCGATGACCACATGCAGGTTCAGGAGTTCTTCGGTGCCCGCGCCGCCCGTTGGGACGCGCGCTTCGCGGGCGACGGTCCCGCGTACGAGGCGGCCGTTGCCTCTTTGAGGCTGCGGCCCTCAGACTCCGTGCTGGACGCGGGATGCGGGACGGGGCGGGCCCTGCCGTACCTGAGGAAGGCCGTGGGTCAGGCCGGCACGGTGCTGGGCGCCGACCTGACCCGGGAGATGCTGGACGAGGCGGCCCGCGCGGGGCGCGGGGCGGCTGCGCAGCTGCTGCAGGCCGACGTCGCACGGCTGCCGATCGCGGCGGGCGCCCTGGACGCGGTGTTCGCCGCGGGGCTGATCTCGCATCTCGCCCACCCCGGGGAGGACCTGCGCGAGCTGGCCCGCGCCGTACGCCCCGGCGGCCTGCTCGCACTGTTCCACCCGGTGGGCAGGGCCGCCCTGGCGGCGCGGCAGGGACGGCAGATCAGCGAGGACGACCTGCGGGCCGAGTCCCGTCTGCGCCCGCTGCTGGGCGGCTCGGGGTGGCGCCTGCTGTCGTACGTCGACGAGGACAGCAGGTTCCTGGCGGTGGCGGCCCGCACGGAGTGACGGGCCCGGCCCCCGGGCGGGCCCGCCGTTCCGCTACTGGGTGCGTTGCTGGTGGGGCACCGGGCAGCCGCGTACGCCGGGGACCGGGAAGGTGCCCAGGGCGGCGACCTCGTAGCCGTTCGGATATCCCTTGATCTCGGGGTTCTGGCGGGCGTAGTGGGGCGCGCGGCGCGGCGGCAGCAGACGTACCGTCCGCGCGCGCAGCCGCAGGGCGCCCCGGACCGCCGTGCGGGTCAGCGGGTGCGGGCGCTCGTACCGGAAGGCCCGCAGCAGCGAGTCGTCGAGGAGGGCGCGGGCCGCGCCCCGGACGACGCCCGCCAGCGGAGCCGGGTACCAGGAGGCCATGAGGTCGAGGGTCGCGTCGGAGACCCTGCGGGCGCCTTCGTCCCAACCGAAGTGGTCCGCCTCATAGAGGTCGAGGCAGCGCTCGAACTCCTCGTACGTCTGCGGGAGTTCCTGGATGCCCATGTGGGTTCCGAGGGTGCGGTAGTACGCCGCCGAGGCGCGCAGTTCGTGGTCGGAGAGCCTGCGCCAGCCGTAGGCGTCGATCCACCGCTTGGGGGTGACGACGAACGTGCACAGGACGTAGCGCATGTCGTCGTTGCCGATGTCGTAGCTGCGGTGCATCCGGTTGATGCGGCGGATGGCGGTGCGGCCCTCCTCGCTGCCGAAGCCGTGCTCGACGACGGTGTCCAGGAGAAGGGCGGTGTCGTCGTAGCGCTTCTGCGACCGGTCGGTCAGCTCCGCGGTCTCGGCGAGGAGGCGTCCGATGCCGGGCACCGCATAGGTGCGGTAGAGGGCCAGTTCCAGGGCTCTGGTGAAGTCCCACGGGAATTCGTAGGTGGAGGTGATCCGGTAGATCTGCAGGAAGTCCCGCTCGGGGTCGAGCTGTTGTATCTGCCGGAGCCGCTCGTAGCGCTTCACCACGCGTCGCCCTTCTGCCGTGTCGTGCGGCTGCCTCGTCGTCACGGCCGCCGTGCTGTCGAAGGCGCAACCCTACGTCGGGCGGGCACACTTGAGGAGTCGACCGATCCACTGCTCACGGGACGTGATCCGGGTGCTCAACAGAATCAGGCGGATAGTCCGATCGTTGCAGGCGCCGCGACAGGAGGAGTTCCGGGCCGCGCCGGAACCCAGGCGGCGGCACAACCTCTTTGAGGCGGCGGCCGTGTACGTGGCCGCCTGCGCGGAGGACGACGAGCCGCGCAGTGACGAGGCGGCCGGGTGGGTCTCGCCCGAGGCCCTGTCGTTCGGGGTGACGGAACTGGCGTGCCGGGCGGTGATCGCGCTCGCGCGCGAGCGCGACGAGCCGCCCCAGAGCGTGGCCCGCAGCCTGCTGGGGCTTCCCGCGGCCTGACCGTGGGAGGTGCAAGGTCCGACGGTGGAAGCCCCGGCCCGACCAGGGGGTCGACGATCCGGTTACCGGCTGGTTAAGGTGCGCCGACGACCGATCATCTGGGGAGGGTGCCGTGACCGGGACGGAAGCTGCCGGGGACGACGAGCTGTTCGTGCTCACCGCGGTCCTGCTGACGCCTGCGCAGTTCCCGAGCGTACTCGGTGACGACTTCCCCGCTGCGTGTGCGGCGCTCGGTCTGGAGCCGATCGGCACGGGGTACGGGCTGGTCTTCGGCCAGGACGGCGGCGGCGCCCGCTGGACCGTGGCCGTCGACGACGTGTCGTTGGTGGCGGTGGCCATCGCGTCCTGGGACTGCGGCATGGAGTACGACCTGTCGCCGCCGGAGCGCTCGGTGGTGGCCGCGCTGCCGGGCTGGCCGCTCGCCCTCGCCGTCTCGGCGCCGGGGGTGCCCGCGCCGCACAACCCCGCGCCGGAGGACGACGGGGCCGACGGTACGCATCCTGTGCTCACACCGCCCGACACCGAGGTGTGGGGGCCCGCGCAGCGCAGGCTGGGGGCCGACGAGATCGGACGGCAGTGGGCGACGTGGCGCGGGCAGCTCGACGAGGAGAGCGGCACCGAGTCGTTCGAGGGCACGGAGGGCGAGCTGCATCCGGGCGTGCGGAAGGTGATCGACGCGCTGCACGGGTACGTCGCCGAGCCGCCACCACCGGGTCGGGTGCGGTCGGCTTTCGCCACGAGCGAGGCGCGGACGCTGCGGGCCGACGGGCCCGGCTGGTCGTTCGTGGCCAGGACGGACGACATCGCGTTCCTGCTGCTGGACGACGAGCCCGGTGAGGTTCTTCCGTTGGGCCGGGGCGCGGAACTGCCGGGGCTGCTGGAGTCGTTGGACAAGCTGGCCGTACGGCCGTCCTGACACCCCGGGACGGTAGGCCGGCCGGCGCCCGGGGCACCGGCTCCGGCACCGGCACCGAGGGCAGTCGCGGTCGCGGTGACGACAGCGGTCGGTAGCGGCAGCGGTCAGACGCGTTCGAGCGGGCGGTACGGCGCGGCGGGGAGCACGACGCCGATGGCGTCGCCCGGCCGGATCGTCCCGCCGGTGCGGACGATGCTCATGATTCCGGCCTTGCGGACGATGTTGCCGTCGGCGTCACGGCCGACGACCTGCTTGAGCAGTCCGTCCTGGAAGGTGTCGATCTGGAGGCACGGGTTGCGCAGCCCGGTGACCTCCACCACCGCCTCGTCGCCGAGGTGCAGCAGGGTACCGACGGGCAGGGCGAGCAGGTCGATGCCGCTGGTGGTGACGTTCTCGCCGAGCTGGCCGGGCTCGACATCGAAGCCCGCTTCGTACACCTCGTCGAAGAGCTCCCGGTGGATGAGGTGGACCTGGCGCAGGTTAGGCCGGGTGGGATCCTGAGCCACCCGGGAGCGGTGCTTGACCGTCACTCCCGCGTGGACATCGCCCTCGACCCCGAGTCCGGCCAGCAGCGTGATGCTGTCGCGGTTCGGCTTGGTGAACGAGTAGGCGCCGTTGCTGCTGACCGCCTCGACCGTTGCCCCCATGGCGGAGCTCCCCTTCTCCCGTACGGATGTTCCTCCGTGAGCCGGTCCGGGGCGGGGCAAGCCCGTCGGGCCGGACGGCGCGGCCCGGGCGGGGTCAGGCCGGACGGCGCGGCCCCGACGGGCTCAGCGGCCGAGCTCCTTGCGGGTGATCCGCTGCAGCCTGCGGCGCTGGGTCTTGTCCAGCATCAGATAGGCGGCGACGGGCACACCCACCATGACCAGCAGGGCGGGCCAGAATCCGATGAACCATATGAGGGCGATGCCTACGACGACACCACCGGTCGCGACCTTTGCGCTCTTCGACATCTCGACGCCTCCTCCGCGGCTGCTGCCGCTCCTGCTTCTCACAACGTACGCCGGGCCGCGTCGGTTCCGCCCCGGCACCGGTTCAGGCGCCCCGACCGGAGACCGCACTTTCCGTACGGGGCATTGCACTCTCCGTACGCGAGCCGGTGTCCGGGGATTTGTCCCGCAGGGGTTCGCCGACCTCGTGCATGTGACCCAGTGCCTGCCGGTAGGAGTCGATCAGCCCGGTCTCCGCGTACGGAAGGCCGACCTCGTGGCAGTGGGCACGCACCAGGGGCTGGGCGAGCCGCAGGTGCGGGCGGGGCATGTTCGGGAACAGGTGGTGCTCGATCTGGTAGTTGAGGCCGCCGAGGAACCAGTCGGTGACAGGTCCGCCGCGCACGTTGCGCGAGGTGACGACCTGGCGGCGCAGGTGGCCCCAGCGTTCGCCGTCGGGGTCGGGCATTTCCATGCCCTTGTGGTTGGGCGCGAAGGCCATGCCCAGCTGGAGGCCGAAGAAGGCGTGGTGCACGAGGGCGAAGACGAGTGCGGTGAGCGGCGACATGGTGGTCAGCAACAGCGCTGCGTAGAGCCCGAGATGGGCGACCAGGAGGGCTGCCTCGGCCTTGCGCTCGCGCACGTCCTGGCGGCGCAGGTCCTGGAATCCGTACACCTTCAGGGCGATGCCTTCGAGCAGCAGCATGGGGAAGAACAGCCGGGCCTGGTGGCGGGCGAGCCAGCGCGCGAAGCCCTCTCGGCCCGCGGCCTGCTTCTGGGTCCAGACCAGGGCTCCGACACCGACGTCCGGGTCCTTCTCGACGTGGTTGGGGTTGGCGTGGTGGCGGTTGTGCTTCTCGTTCCACCAGGCCTGGCTCATGCCGAGGAGCAGGTTGGCGTGGATGAGGGAGAGGCACCGGCCGGCCCGGCGGCTGCTCGCTATCTGGGCGTGACCTGCGTCGTGGCTCAGGTAGGCGGTGCGTGTCCACACGAGGGAGAACGGGACAGTGAGGAGCAGTACCCACCAGGTGTGGCCGAGGAGGACGATGCCCGTGATCACCGCGGCCAGACCGGCCAGGTTCACGCCGATGCGCGCGGCGTACCACCCGTGGCGGCGCTCCAGCAGCCCCGCTCCCCGGACAGCGCGCAGAAGTGGCGCGAAGTCACTGCCTGGGGATGCACCGGAGGAGTGCTCCGATGCGGCGACGATGGCCTGGGGCATACGGGGACTCCGGTCTCTGGAGGCGCACTTGGAAAATGCGGCGCCCGACTCTCGGAGAATCTACGGATCAAAACCGTTTCCGGCCATGACGGCACCACCCGGAGGATGCGGGGGCCTGCCCCCTTGCGCTGGTGTCACTGGGTACACCCTCGCGGGATGCGGCGGTGGCCAGGGACCGCCTCAAGAGGTGCCGCCGACGACCGGCGCAAGGGTCGCGTCGGGCTCATCGGGCTCATCGGGCCCGTCAGGGCCGTCAGGCCCGTCAGGCCCGTCAGGCCCGTCAGGGCAGGAACGACTCCAGTTCCGAGCGGAGGTCGCTGGGGAGCTCCGTGGGGAAGTCGGACGGCAGCTCCGTGGGGAAGTCCGACGGAAGCGTCGGGAAGTCGGACGGCAGCTCCGTCGGAAGGCTGGTGGGGAACTCGCTCGGCAGGCTGAAGGAGGGGCCCGGCTTGGTGGTGCTGGTGGCGGGCGCCCCCGGCTGTCCGGACTTCTCGCCGCCGGTCACGACGAGCACGACCGCCACGACGGCGGCCACGGCCACCAGGACGGCGAGCAGGATCACCAGCGGCCGGCGGCCTCCGGGGCCCCGGGACGGCCCGCCGGGGCCCTGGTCCTCCGGGGGCCAGCCGGAACCTCCGCCCGCGGTCGGCGGGCCGTAAC
>NZ_JBSGZD010000119.1:0-22102 GCF_053610825.1 Streptomyces sp. NPDC054863
TCCCCCGGGTGTGCGGGGGAAGCCGCCCGTTCTCGTACGTTCTTCAGGGCCCGCCCCCGCAGGCCCTGACCCCGGCCCTCGTGCATACGTCCGCGAGCGGGCGCCCGGAACCCCGTACGTACGCATCCGTACGCCTGAACCCCGTACAACACCTCTCGCAGGCCTCTCGCACCCCGCACAGGTCGCCCTTCGCCGCCCCCAGCCGCCCTTCTGCCGACCCGGCAGCCCCGCGCACCTCCCGGAGCACCGAGACCGTCTCGCCGGGCCGCAGAACCGCACAACCGCACAACCGCCACTCAACCCTGCTGGAGCTGCTGGGGTACCGGGGTACTGGTTCCTCCTGCGACCGCCGCCCCGCCCGGCACTCGGCCCGGCCCGGCCGGTTCAGACCTCCTCGGCCAGCGTCCGCGCCAGTGCCGAGATCCGGGTGTACACCCCGGGACTCTCCGCCTGCCCGCATCCGCTTCCCCAGGACACCAGCCCGATCAGCCGCCCCCTGGCCACCAGCGGCCCCCCGCTGTCCCCCTGGCAGGCGTCGTGGCCGCCCTCCGGGTCCCCCGCGCAGAGCATCGTGGCCGGCAGATACGTGCCGTCCGGACTCCCGGGATACGCCTTCGCGCACGCCGCGTCGGGCAGCACCCGTACCCGTACGGACTTCAGGGCGTTCGCGTATGTCCCTCCCCCAGTGGTGTCGCCCCAGCCGTAGACGGTGGCCGCCGTCCCCGGCCTCTCCAGGCGACTGCCCTCGGCCGCCACCCTGATCACGTAGCGCTCGGGAAGTGCGACGGCCAGGGTCATGACGGCCACGTCCCCTGAGTTCGACTGCGGGTCGTACGACGGGTTGACCCAGGTCCTGCGCACGGCGATCTCCCTCCCGCCCGGTCCCCGCAGTTCGCCGCGCCCGGCGATGATCTTCAGGTCGCGCACCTCGTTCAGCGGCACGCCGAGCACGTCCCGGCCCACGCAGTGCGCGGCCGTCACGACCTTGGTCGGCGCCACCACCACTCCGCCGCAGAACTGTCCCGCCCGCGTACCCCCGAACCGGTCACGACTGGACACGGCCACCGCCCACGGGCTGTCCGCCGCCCGGACGGTCTGGCCGCCTATGACCACGCCGTCGGCCGCTGCCGGGCCCGGCACCGCGAGGGGCGCCACCACCACCGCGGCGGTCAGGGCAAGGGCCCCGGTCAGTGATCGGGTGATGGGTCGACGCATGCGTCCTCCTGACTCAGGGGTGAACTCCGCACACCCAGAGTCACGCAGGCCCCACCGCCCCGCACCCGCGCCGCATGTCGCGGGCCCGGGTCCCTCCCGTACAACGCTCACTGGTCGTACGGAGGGACCCGGGCCCGGGAAAGAACAGCGCGCCGGGATCAGTCGAGGTAGTCGCGCAGTACTTGGGAGCGCGACGGGTGACGCAGCTTCGACATCGTCTTGGACTCGATCTGGCGGATGCGCTCACGCGTCACGCCGTAGACCTTGCCGATCTCGTCCAGCGTCTTGGGCTGGCCGTCGGTGAGGCCGAAGCGCATGGAGACGACGCCCGCCTCGCGCTCGGAGAGGGTGTCGAGGACCGAGTGCAGCTGCTCCTGGAGGAGCGTGAAGCTGACCGCGTCCGCCGGGACGACCGCTTCCGAGTCCTCGATGAGGTCGCCGAACTCGCTATCGCCGTCCTCGCCCAGCGGGGTGTGGAGGGAGATAGGCTCGCGGCCGTACTTCTGGACCTCGACGACCTTCTCGGGGGTCATGTCGAGTTCCTTGGCCAGCTCCTCCGGGGTGGGCTCGCGGCCCAGGTCCTGGAGCATCTGGCGCTGGACGCGGGCCAGCTTGTTGATGACCTCGACCATGTGCACCGGGATGCGGATGGTGCGGGCCTGGTCGGCCATCGCGCGGGTGATCGCCTGCCGGATCCACCACGTCGCGTACGTCGAGAACTTGTAACCCTTGGTGTAGTCGAACTTCTCGACGGCCCGGATCAGTCCGAGGTTGCCCTCCTGGATCAGGTCCAGGAACAGCATGCCGCGGCCCGTGTAGCGCTTCGCGAGGGAGACGACGAGACGGAGGTTGGCCTCCAGGAGGTGGTTCTTCGCCCGGCCGCCGTCCTGGACGATCATCTCCAGCTCGCGCTTGAGCTTGGGCGCGAGCTTGTCGGAGTTCGCCAGTTTGTCCTCGGCGAACAGGCCCGCCTCGATGCGCTTGGCGAGCTCCACCTCCTGCTCCGCATTGAGGAGGGGGACCTTGCCGATCTGCTTGAGGTAGTCCTTGACCGGGTCGGCCGTGGCACCGGCGACCGCGACCTGCTGCGCGGGCGCGTCGTCCTCGTCGTCGTCGGAGAGCACGAAGCCCTTGGCCTCGCCGCCCTCTTCCTCCTCGCCCGCCTTGGCCTGCGTCTCCTCGGCCTGCCGGCCGCCGTCGGCCGCCTCGCCCTTCTTCGCCACGGCCTTCTTCGCCACCGTCTTCTTGGCGGCGGTCTTCTTCGCCGTGGCCTTCTTGGCCGACGCCTTCTTCACGGCTGCCTTCTCGGCGGGCACGGCGCCGCTCTCACCGGCGACGACGTCCACGGATTCGGCGACCGGAGCCGCCGCTGCCGCAACAGTCCTGGGGGCGGCGGTACTTGCCGCGAAGGTCCGGGGTACGGTCTGCCCGGCAGGGCTCTTCGCCTGGACGCTCTTGCGGGCCCGCAGGGGCGGCTCCGCAGCAGTGACCATCAGCGTCACACCCTCTTCCTCAAGGATCTGATTGAGGCTGCGCAGGACGTTCTTCCACTGGGTCGGCGGAATCCGGTCGGCATCGAAAGCCCGACGCACATCGTCGCCGGCGATCTGCCCCTCAGCCTTTCCCCGCTCGATGAGCGCCAACACGGACTCGGAATCGGCGATCTCCGGCGGGAGCGTACGGGATGTGCTGGCCGACACGAAGAACCTCTCGGAACGATGGAAATGGCGTCCGACCCCGCCCATGAGGGCCTGAGCCGACGACCACCGGCTGGGGATGTACCGGCGGACCGGGCGAAGGGCCTGGGACCGTCCGCGGAGCCGTGAGCGACATCCGCTTTCCCTCCCCGGCTCTCACCTCTTAGGTCATCGCGGGATCCCGAGGAGTGTTACGCCCCGACTTCGTGGCCCGAGTCACAAATCCGATTCACCACGAACTCCCGCACGAGGGAGGGCTCCCACAATCGTGTCGCCGAACCCGAGGGGTCCGGCGACACGAGTTCCGTACGCCCTTGGGGGCGGCGGCGTTTCAGGGGTGACGCGCTGTCAGTGCTCGCGGGGCGCGGGAACGACGCGGTCCACTTCCGGGTGCACCGTGAGGAGTTGGCGCATCGCCGACTCCGCGCCCGAACCGTCTCCCGCGGCGAGGGCGTCGGCGATCCGGGCGTGGTGGGAAAGAGAGGCGTCGGTGGGGCGGTCACAGCCGAAGATCGGGCCGCCGGACACCTGGAGGGCCGCGGAGACGATGCCCGAGAGGTGCTCCAGCATCCGGTTTCCCGCGAGCTGGATGAGCAGCGAGTGGAATTCGGCATCGGCCCTGGAGAAGGTGAGGGAGTCGCCCTGGGCGAGCGCGTGCCCCATGATCTCGACCATGTCGCAGAGGCGCTGCTGCACGTCCTCGCGGCCGTGCCCGGCGGCGAGGCGGGCCGCGAGCGGCTCGATCGTCCAGCGCAGTTCGGCGAGTTCGCGCCGCTGGTCGTCGCGCTGGGGTCCGAAGGCACGCCACTCGATGATGTCGGGGTCGAGCAGGTTCCAGTCGCTGACCGGACGGACACGGGTACCCACATTGGGACGGGCGCTGACCAGGCCCTTGGCCTCAAGCACGCGCAGCGACTCACGGACGACGGTGCGGGAGACCTCGAAACGCTGGCCGATCTCCTCGGGCACGAGCGGGCGGTCGGCGCCGAGGTCGCCCGAGACGATCATCTGGCCGAGCTGCTGGACGAGTTGGCCGTGCAGGCCGCGACCGCGGTTGCCGGCCGAGCGGCGGCCGACCCGGCCCAGATCGGATTCCGGACTGTCCCAGCCGATGGGGCCGACACGGTCGGCGCCGGAGGTTTCCCCGTAGGGATAGCGGTCGAGTTCACCAGGCCCGGCGAGACCTGAGTCGACGGGGCGGGCGGCGGTCATCATGGTGTGCGCAAGGGTACTCACGGATGAGTTGTCGGCGTGACTTCCCTGCCCCTTGAGGTCTTTGGTGAAAAGCACACGAAAGGGTGATCACCGTCCTCCTCGCAATTGACGCCTTATCGTAAAGAAACGGGCGTTCCCAGGGGAGTTGTGAGCGATTCGACGACTCTTCGTCAGGATGTGGTCACCAACGGGCCTTGCGGCGAAGCCCCGTGAGCAGATACGCGCACAGGAGCGCAGGGAGCGACAACGCCATGGCCACTCCCACCGGTTGGGCCACGAGCCGCATCGCACCGAGCAGCCACTGGTCCGCCTCGCCGGGAAGCCGGAGCCACATCAGCTCCCGCAGCCTGCTCGGGAGTCCGACCATCGAACGCGCGGCCGGGCCCGTGAGCAGGTGCTGCACGGCGGGCGCGACGGCGACGGGAACGGCGAGGACCGCGGCCACCCCGGCGGCGGTGACCCGGAAGACTCCGGCGCCCAGCAGTCCGGCCCAGGCGCAGCCGACGCACAGCGCGGCCCAACTCGCCGCGGCGCCGGGCAGGCCGGCGGGAAGCTGCGTCAACTCCGCTCCGTACAGCAGGCGCAGGAGAAGGAGGTTGGCGCAGACCGTCAGGGCGGCCAGGGCCAGCGCGGTGCCCGCGGACACGGTGAGTTTGGCGAGGAGCAGCCCGAGACGCCGCGGAGAGGTGCCGCGCGAGGCCGCGAGTGCCGGGTAGCGGAACTCGTCGCCGAAGGAGAGCGCTCCGAGCAGGCCCGCTCCGAAGGCGGCGGGGGGCAGCGGCAGGAGTCCTGGCCAGGCGGCGAGGGTGGCCGGCAGGGCCGCGGCTCCGGTGTGCGTGAGCAGGGCGGCGAGGACGGCGGACGTACCGAGGACCGCGACGAGGATCAGGAGGGTGCTTCTGGTGCCGAATGTGCGGCGCAGCTCGTACCTGAGGGGGCGGAGGGGACTGCGGGCGGGCCGGGAGGGCAAGGGGGCGGACTTCGACTTCGGCACGGGTACGGGTACGGGTACGGGCAACGGCTCGGCGCTCGACTCGGGTACGGGCAGCGGCTCGGGCCCTGCGCTCGGCGCAGGCTGTGCCGCGGGTACGGAGGGAATCCCCGAGGCAGGCTCGGGCAGCGGCCCGGGGCCGGGGCCTGCGAGCTGCTCCGCCGGGAGTGCAGCGGGGCCCATGTCGCCGATTTCGTCGGCCAGTTGGTGCAGGAGCACGCCGTGCCGGAAAGCGGTGTCACCGATTTCCGCACAGTTGCTGCCGTAGACGGAGAGGCGGTTGCCGCCCTCCGGAACCACCTCCACGGAACGGCGGCCCACCCTCGCCTCCTTACTGAGGAGGGCTCCCAGACGTGCGGCCTGGGGGGTGCGGACGGCAACGCGGGGGCGCAGTCGGGTCCGGGCGAAGTCGGCCGCCGCCTGGTCGGCGACGAGGCGGCCCTCTTCGAGAGTGACGACACGGTCCGCGGTACGGGCGGCCTCCTTGGGGTCGCCCGTGGTGTAGAGCACGGTGCCGCCGTGTGCGGCGTGGGCGCGCAGGAGTCCGTACAGCCAGCTGTTGTCACGGGGCGAGAGACCGGCGGCGGGCTCGTCGAGCAGCAGGGTGTGCGGGTCGGCGAGGAGGGCGGAGGCGAGGCCGAGCCTGCGGTCCATGCCGAGGGAGAGGTTGCCGAGGCGCTGTGTGCCGAGTCCGCCGAGGCCTACGACTTCGAGGAGTTCGTCGGCGCGTGAGGCCGGTACACCGGCGGCGGCGCACAGCATCCGGAGCTGACCTCGGGCGGTGCGTGCGGGGTGGCCCGGTACGTCGCCGAGAAGGGCGCCCACCTCGCGTGCGGGGTGGGCGAGGCGGTGCAGGGGGCGGCCCCTGAAGTACGTGACTCCACGGCCCTGTTCGAGGGCGAGCATGAGGCGCAGCGCGGTGGTCCGACCGGAGCCGGGGGCACCGAGAAGGGCGGTGACGTGGCCGGGCCGGGCCTCGAAGGTCAGGTCGTCCACGGCGGGCGGGCGGGCCCGGCGGGGCGTGCTGGTGAGTCCGATGGCCTGGAGCATCGCTTCCCTCGCGTCTCTTGCGTCTCCCGCGTTTTCCGCAGCCCCCGCGGAAGGTTGGGGAGGTTGAGGCGGAAGAGGCGGGTACCGCAGCAAGATAACGCGACATTTTGGACTTTTTGCGCAGCGAGAGGAAGTGCGGGTGTCAGAAGAGCCTCCGCTCGGCCCCAGCGGCAGTCCGGCAGGCCCGTTTCCGCCGGGCGGACCGGGCGGGCCGGGCGGACCGGGCGGACCGGCCCGACCAGGTGGACCAGGCGAACCGGACGAGGTGCACCTCAGACCTCGGGACGAAGCATCGGCGGATTGAGTACGGTCGCCCCACCCGTCCTGAACAGCTGTGCGGGCCGACCGCCCTGACGGGTCGTCGTACCGCCGGAGGGGACGAGGAACCCCGGGGTGCCCGTCACCTTGCGGTGGAAGTTGCGGGGATCGAGAACGACGCCCCACACCGCCTCGTACACCCGGCGCAGTTCCCCGACGGTGAACTCCGGCGGGCAGAAGGCGGTGGCGAGTGAGGAGTACTCGATCTTCGAGCGGGCCCTCTCGACCCCGTCCGCGAGGATCTGTCCGTGGTCGAAGGCGAGCGGGGCCGCCTGCTCCTCTTCCCTGCCGAACCCGTCCCCGTGGCCGAGCAGCGCCTCCACCGGGGCCCAGCGGGCGCTGTTCGCGTCGCCTCCCGCGCGGGGGGCGGGAAGGTCGGGGGCGAGCGCCAGGTGGGCGACGCTGACCACCCTCATGCGGGGGTCGCGCCCCGGATCGCCGTAGGTGGCGAGCTGTTCCAGGTGGGCGCCGTTGCCCGGAGCGGCGCCCAGGGGCTCGTGCCCGGGCGGTGCGGAAAGCGCACTCAGACCGGTCTCCTCGGCAAGCTCCCGGGCCGCGGCCGTCGCAAGGTCCTCATCTGCCCGGACGAAACCGCCGGGCAGCGCCCACCGCCCTTGGAACGGATGCTCCCCACGGCGTACGACCAGGGCGCAGAGCGCGTGACGGCGCACGGTGAGCACGGCCAGATCCACGGTGACGGCGAAGGGCGGGAAGGCCGACGGATCGTAGGGCGACATGCCGTGATCATAGTCGTCTTCCTGACGATAAACAGTCCCCACGGGTCTCTCCTCCTTGTCGCGTCCCGTGCCGTCACACACCCAGCTGGAGTCCGTCCGCGGCTTCCTCCACCATGCCGAGGCCGAGCCTGCTGACCCTTGCGGCGAAGGGCTCGCCCGCGACCCGCAGCCCGGAGAGCTGCAGCGCGCCCAGGGGTGCGCTGCTGAGCGGAGCCAGCCTGACCGTGCCGGCAGGGGCGTCGGGACGGATGCCGACGAGTGTGGCGAGCAGATGGATCCCGGCGGTTGCCGACACCGCAGCGGGGCGGCACGCCGCCGGGTGCGGCAGCGGCGAGCTGTCGGCGGTCCGCTGCTCCCCCGCGTACATCTCCGGCAGACGGTGCCCGAAGGCGGTCGCGGCGTCCAGCAGGCCGCGCAGGAGCGAGCCGGCCTCCTTCTCGTATCCGGCGGCGGCCAGTCCGGAGATCGCGACCGCCGTCTCGTGCACCCGTACGGCGCCGCTGCGGTGGCCGAACGGATTGTGCGCGGCTTCCTTGGCGCCGAGGCCACGCAGCCCCCAGCCCGAGTCCATGGACGGACCGCCGAGCAGCCGGGCCAGTTGCTCGGTCTGCACCCTGTCCAACAGTCCGGGCGCCAGCTGCCCGGCCCTCAGCAGACCGGTGTCCAGCAGGTGTACGGCCGTGCCGCCGAGGTGGGGCACGTGGCGTCCGTCGGCGGTGCGGGCTGCCGACGGGCGTCCACCCGCGCGGTCGTCCCACCAGAACTCCTCGCGGAAGGCCCGGCGCAGTGCGGCGGCCCACTGGCGCCAGCCGTCGGCACCCGGTCTGCCGCAGGACTCCAGCAGGTCGGCTCCCAGCAGGGCCGCACGGTGCGCGTGGGCCTGGGTTTCGGCCCGCCGCAGCCCGCCGGGTCCCGGGTCGCGCAGGTACACGTCGTCGCCCACGGCAGTACGAAGCCACTCCAGGCAGCGCTCGGCGGCGGGCAGCAGCTCCGCCAGGTCCTGCTCCGGCAGGCCCCAGCGCCGCGCCTCGGCGAGCACCACGGGAAACGCGAGGGTGGCCTCCACCCCCGTACAGCCGGCGGGCAGGTGCGGTCCCGCGTCGCGGAACGGGCCGGGGATGCGCCCGCCGCCGCCCGCCTGGGTGCGGGCGAGCGTACGCAACGTGTTCGCCGCCAGCCGGGTGCCGAGCGGGAGCGCCGCCCTGGCCGCCCAGAGCGCCTCGGCCGGGGCGAGGCCGCAGCGCCACGGAATGCCGGCCGCCGGGTAGACGTCCGACGGGTGGGCGGGGTCGCGCATGAGCAGGGACCGCAGGTCGTCGACGCTCGTGCGGAGCAGTTCCCGCACCCGGGGGTCGTCGCCCTCGGCGCTCACCTCGGGCAGTGGGCAGCCTCCCGTCTTCCCCGCGGAGCGCACGGCGCGCTCGGTCCTGACCCGCAGCTCGATGGTGCGGGATCCGCCGGGTGGCAGCTCCATGTCCCAGCGCAGCAGACCCGCCGAGGCCACTGCGTCGCCGGGCGGCGGGTCCGCGGTCACCACCGCGTGCGCTCCGCCCGCCGTCCAGCGCATGCCGGAGTCGTGGACGCTGGCGGGCAGTTCGGGCCCCGGACGGCCCGCGCCGATCGCTCCCAGGTCCGCGAGGTCCGTACCCAGGGTGATCTCCACCGGGATCCGGAGCGGTCGGGGCACCGAGCTGCGCAGGGTGATGCGCTCGGTGCCGTCGGCCGTCCTGATCCGTTCCACCGCGACGCCGGGATCCGGGCCGCCGTCGCCCGGAGTGCGGACCACGGCCATGAACCTGGCCCGGTCCGCCCCGGCCGCCCTGCCCTGGACCGGGACCGGTTCGCGTCCTGCCACGCGCAGAACGCAACGGGACAGCAGCCTGCGCCCTGCCTGGTAGAAGCCCTCAAGGCCGCTTCCGGTGAGCTGGCCGTGCTCGGCGGAGAGGGCCAGGGACGGCAGGTCCGCGCAGACGATCATCGTGTGGACCGCGGGCAGCTCGGCGGGGCCCCCGGCTCCCGGAGCGCCGCCCGTGGCGGAGGCGGGTGCGGTTCGGCGGGGCTGCGCAGGCGTGCCGCGCGCTGCGGAGGACGGCGGGACGGTGAGGGCCATGTGGTGCCTTCTCTGCGCTCCGGAGGGTGGCGGCGGATGAGGCGACGCGGTGCGTGCACTGCCGCCACACAGGTGAACGGTGGCGCGGGCGAGGGGGTCACGGCCGAAGGGCATGACGAACGCGGCGGGCTTGGCGACAACTGCGGTCGCGGTGACCGTGGCAGGCCCAGTAACCACAGCGGGCGCGGTGACCGTGGGCGCGGCGACCGTGGCAGGCGCGGTGACCCCAGCGGGCGCGGTGACCGTGGGCGCGGCGACCGTGGCAGGCGCGGTGACCCCAGCGGGCCCGGCGGCGGCTGCCGAACCGGCGAAGGCGGCGGGCCCGACGACGGCGGACATGCGCGGCGCTGTACGCCCCTGCGGCGCCCCGGTTCCGGTCATCGGCCGCTCCTCGCCCCGCGCCGCCCCCGGTACGGCGTCTCACGGCGGCGCTCCCCGCCCCGCACGCCGGCGCCCTGCCCGCCGGTGTCCCGTGCCACTGCGGGCCCGGACCGCGGGCCGGTCGCTCCGGCGGCGGGCCGGACGCGGGATCGCTTCTCCCGCTGTCCGCCCCGTACGGCAGATCCACCGGCCCGGCTCCCCGCGGCCCTCCGTCCACGGACCGCAGCCCGCGCACGGACGGTGGATCCGGTGGATCGCGCACGGGCAACCGAACGTGGCCGGGGCGTCGGCCGCTTCGGCCCGCCCCCTCCCGGGCCGGGACGCGCGCCCTCGCCATCGGTCCGCGCGGCCCTCTCCCGGCGCAGGCAGGCGCGCAACTGCTCCGGATCGAGGCCCTCGTTGCACGCCTGGTGGAGCAGTTGCGCGAAGGTGTACTCCTCGTCGGCCTGCAGCGCGAGACCCAGTGCGACACGGGCTCCGGGCTCGTCTCCGGTGGACCAGGCGACCCAGCCCGCAAGGCTGAGCGGCGGCGCAGCATAGGTGTTGTACGGTCCGACGCAGCGCCTGGCGAGGATCCGCCAGAGCCGCAGCGCATGGGCCGCTTCCGGCCCCTCCATCCACTCCGCCGCGTGGTCCCTGGTGTCCCTGTCCTGGATGCCGACGATGACGGTGGCGGCCTCCTCGTCACTGACGAGATCGTCGTCGACGCTGTCCGCCGCCACCCAGGACCCCCTCCCCGGCGGTGCCTGCCCCAGGCGCCGGACGAGAACCCGGACCAGGTCGAGCGTCTCCTTCTCCACCTGCGCGCGGCCGGTGTCGCTCAGAATCCTGGGAACCACGGCGCTGCCCGCGCTGTCCAGCGCCCGCACCCGGGCACGGAGCGTGGCCGGATCCTGCGGCCGGGGTGCGAGCCGGGCCTCCATCTCCCGCAGTGTGCCCTGGACCTGGATGCCGGCGTACGCGGCAGCCGCCGCCATCACCGACGTACCGGGAAGGGCGAGACCCGTCCCTTCGGGCGGGCAGCAGCGCCCGTCGGGGCAGCAGTAGGACCAGAAGCGTCCGTCCGAGAGGCAGAGCGCCTCCAGCACGGGGACGTCGAGGGCTCCACAGGCCGTACGCAGCCGCTGGGCGAAGGTGCGCAGCCGCTCCATCACCTGCCTCCCCGTCTGGCCCGCCGCCGGATCCTGACAGAGGAAGACGAGGACGCCGTCCGGGCGGCTGCCCTGCCGCTCGCTGTTGGCCATCAGGCCCTCGGCGAGGCATCCGGCGACCGGCGCCCATTCCTGCGGGGACTTCGGAATGCCCACCCGGAGCCGCCCGCCGAACCTGCCGCTGCGTCCGTGCAGCGCCACCATGACCACGGAGTCGGTGGGATAGAAGCCCAGCAAGTACGGGAGAGAATCGGCGAGTTGGGCAGGGCCGCGGAGCGTGATCTGCTGCTCCTCGGCGGATTCGCCGGTGTGGGCACCGGCATTCTCGAACGCTTCGGTCGTGTCACGTGCCCCATGGGAGTCACTGTTCGTGTTCATGTCGCTACGTTCCAATGAACCCCGCCCCACCCGCCACCCCTGTGGATAACTTTGTCCACAGGGACGGGCCCGGGTTCGCCCAATGTCGGTGCCATCGGGTTGCATGGAGGCATGACCCACCCAGACGCCCCAGACCCCGCACCCGCCCCCCTCCCTCCGGTCACCGCACACTCCGCAGAGACACCGGACCGCGCAGAGCTCCGGGCCGCGGCCGATTCCGTGCTCACCCGCCTCGTCGGGGACCCCGGTGGCAGCGTCCGGCTGCGCGAGGACCAGTGGCGGGCCATCGAGGCTCTCGTCGCGGACGGGCGCCGGGCACTGGTCGTGCAGCGGACCGGCTGGGGCAAGTCCGCCGTGTACTTCGTGGCGACTTCGCTGCTGCGGGCGCGGGGCAGCGGCCCGACCGTGATCGTCTCCCCGCTTCTCGCGCTCATGCGCAACCAGGTGGAGGCCGCCGCGCGGGCCGGCATCCGGGCGCGCACCATCAACTCCTCCAACCACGAGGAGTGGGACGCCGTCCAGGCCGAAGTGGCGGCTGGCGAGGTCGACGTCCTCCTGGTGTCGCCCGAGCGCCTCAACAACCCGGACTTCCGCGACAACGTCCTGCCCAAACTCTCCGCCACCACCGGCCTCCTGGTGGTCGACGAGGCGCACTGCATCTCCGACTGGGGGCACGACTTCCGCCCCGACTACCGGCGGCTGCGCACCATGCTGGCCGAACTGCCGCCCGGTGTACCGGTCCTGGCCACCACCGCGACCGCCAACTCCCGGGTGACCGCCGACGTCGCCGAACAGCTGGGCACGGGGGCGGGCACGGACGCGCTGGTGCTGCGCGGCCCGCTGGACCGGGAGAGCCTCAGCCTGAACGTGCTGCAACTCCCCGACGCCGCGAGCAGGCTGGGCTGGCTCGCGGACCACCTCCACGAGCTGCCCGGTTCCGGAATCATCTACACACTGACGGTGGCCGCCGCCGAAGAGGTCACCGCGTACCTGCGCCACCGAGGGCACACCGTCGCCTCGTACACCGGACGCACGGAGAACGCCGACCGCATGCAGGCCGAGGACGACCTGCTGGCCAACCGGGTCAAGGCACTGGTCGCGACGTCCGCACTGGGCATGGGCTTCGACAAGCCCGACCTCGGGTTCGTGGTGCACCTGGGGTCGCCGTCGTCCCCGATCGCCTACTACCAGCAGGTGGGCCGTGCGGGCCGTGGCGTGGAGCACGCCGAGGTTCTGCTGCTGCCGGGCAAGGAGGACGAGGCGATCTGGAAGTACTTCGCCTCGGTCTCCTTCCCCCCGGAACAGCTCGTGCGGCGCACGCTCGACGCCCTCGCACATGCGTCGAAGCCGCTCTCCCTGCCCGCCCTGGAGCCGATGGTCGACCTGCGGCGCACCCGGCTCGAAGCGATGCTCAAGGTCCTCGACGTGGACGGTGCGGTGCACCGCACCAAGGGCGGCTGGACGTCGACCGGGCAGCCGTGGGTGTACGACGCCGAGCGGTACGAGTGGGTGGCCGGACAGCGCCGGACCGAGCAGCAGGCGATGCGGGACTACGCGGCGACGGCCGGCTGCCGCATGGAGTTCCTGCGCCGCCAGCTGGACGACGAGCAGGCGGCACCCTGCGGTCGCTGCGACAACTGCGCGGGCATCAGGTTCGACGGCAAGGTCTCGGCCGCCGCCCTGGACGCGGCGCGCGGCGAGCTCGACCGCCCCGGTGTGGAGGTGGAGCCGCGCAAGATGTGGCCGACCGGTCTGCCCGCGGTGGGCGTCGACCTCAAGGGGCGGATCCCACAGGGCGAAGTCGCCTTTCCCGGGCGAGGCCTGGGTCGTCTCTCGGACATCGGCTGGGGCAACCGGCTCCGCCCGCTGCTCGCCGACCAGACCCCGGACGGCCCGGTTCCGGACGATGTGGCCAAGGCGGTGGTGACCGTGCTCGCCGACTGGGCGAAGGGACCCGGCGGCTGGGCGTCAGGTGCGCAGGAGGCGCCGCCCCGGCCGGTGGGCGTGGTCGTGGTCCCGTCGTACCGCAGGCCCGGTCTCGTAAGGTCACTGGGAATGCACATCGCGGAGGTGGGCCGGATGCCGTTCCTCGGTTCACTGGAGTACGCGCCGGATTCCGCGGGGGGTCCCCTGCCGAAGGCCAACAGCGCGCAGCGGGTCCGTTCGCTGCACCAGGCGCTGACCGTGCCGCCGGAGCTGGCACAGGCGCTCGTGGCGGCGGGCGGGCCTGTGCTGCTGGTGGACGACCTGTCCGACACCGGGTGGACACTGGCGGTGTCTGCGCGACTGCTGCGCCGGGCCGGAGCGGAAGGGGTGTTTCCGCTGGTCCTCGCCGTTCAGGGATAAGGAGAGGAGTCGGGAGTGGTCCGACTGGGCAAGGATATCGGTGTCATATCCACAGAATCCGGTCGGCTGCCCCAATTGTTCGTTGCCGCATGCCCTTACGCCAGGAAGAATTGGAAGCGCTCCCCGCACGGTTCTCACGTGGTCCGGAAGGGCTGTGCCGCGGTGCGCCCCCACCCGACCTTGCCCGCAGCCGTGGGCGCGTATGCGAAGGGAGGACCGTGACCTTCGGATTCGCGCCGTCACCAGGTTCGCTGAGCCCGTCGTCCGCCGATGCAGCCAGCCGTCTGGGCCGCACGCTGGAGCCTGCCGAATGGGCCTCGGCCGGAATTCCCCTGCTGCGCAACCCCCGTGAAGTCGTCAGCGGCCTGCACGCCCGCCATCGGCCCACTCCCGCGACCGCGGTCGTGGCCGTGCTCGACACGGAGGAGCGGCTGACCGCGAGTGCCTCGTTCGTCCGTCGGTCCGCCCCGGCGGACGGCTGGGAGCTGCGCAACGCACTGCTCGCGCACCTGCGCAGGGTCATTCCGCACGACCTCCGCCGACGCACCCCCGTACGAACCGCCGTGCTGCTCTACTGCCGGGAAGGCGACGAGCGGTGGACGGAGGAGGACGGCGCCTGGATGTGGGGGCTGCGCGACGCCTGCACCCTGCACGGGCTGCGCTGCGGGGCGTACATCACGCTGACCCGCGGCGGCTGGCAGGTGCTGGGCGAGGGCCGGGGCGGGCGTCGGCCCTGTGCGGGCTCGCACCCCTCCGGCCTCGCCGAAGTGCTGGCCGGTGCCGATCCGGCGCCGCAGCGCACCGGAGGCGGGGCCGCCGAGGCACTGCGCCGCGCGGCGGCCCGCTGATCCGGCAGCGGAACTGCCGGACCTGCGGGATCCGTCCGTGCGTCAGACGCCCACGCCGAGAATGGAGTTGATCCGCTCCGGGTCGCCGCAGACGATCAGCAGCACACCGGCGCGCTTCCTCGCCGCGGGCAGCTTCGAAGCCAGAGCGTCGGCTGCCCCCGCCTCGTCGTTGACCGCGACGACGACCACCGGCCGTGCGGCGGCGCGCCCCACGGCATCGATGCCGGCGTAGAACACGTCGTCCCCGGCGTCGTGCTGCGCCCAGTAGGACGCCTCGCCGAACGACAACTCATGGTCGGCCCACGGGTGTTGTTCACCGGTGGTGAGCACCAGCACATCGCCCGGCGCACGGCCGGAGTCGAGGAGCAGGTCCACCGCTTCGCCCGCGGCGTCGAGCGCGCCGTTCGCGGGAGCCGGGATCAGCTGGATCTGGGCCTGCGCCGACCCGGAAGCCGGGGCGGCGGCCGGAGCCGCGGCGGGCACGGCGGCCGGAGCGGCAGCAGACCGAGCGGAACGATTCTCCTCATGGGAGGCCTGGGGCCGGTTGCCCGGCGTAGGGGTCCGCTGCGCCGGAGGGGCGGGGCGGACGGGACCGGGGCGCGGCACCGCCGCGGGGCGCGGGCCGGGTACGGGGCGAGGGGTCGGCGCGGTGCGGCTGGCAGCCGGGGTGGCGCGGGGACCCTGGGCGCTCTCGTGAATCTGAGACTCCTGGTGATGAGTGGATGAGAGGCATGAGTGGAAATCTGTCGGACGCCGCTGCGCCAGGCATCGGCGGGTGGTGCGTCGGGGCGTACGGGAGCCGTACGTGCCTCACGTGTTCGTACGTCGCGCGCCTCACGCGCCGTACACCGGCCGTGAACCGGCCGTACGTCGTACGTGAACTGTCAGAAGTCGAAGCCGAGTTGGCCCCCGCTTTCCAGTGCTGCGGCCTCGGCCGACATCCGGTGCTTCTTGAGGTGCCGCCACTGCGGGAGCCCGTCGAGATAGGACCAGGAGAGGCGGTGGTGCGCGGTCGGCCCGAGTTCCGCGAGGGCCGCCTGATGCACGGGAGACGGATAGCCGGCGTTGGCCGAGAATCCGTAGGGCGCGCAGCCCCCGGCCTCCGAGTCCAGTTCCGCCATCATCGCGTCCCTGCGGACCTTCGCGATCACCGAGGCGGCCGCGACCGCGATGCAGGACTGATCGCCCTTGATCACCGTACGGACCTTCCAGGGTGTCCCGAGGTAGTCGTGCTTCCCGTCGAGGATGACCGCATCGGGCCGTACCGGCAAGGCATTTAGCGCACGTTCGGCGGCGAGCCGCAGGGCGGCCGTCATCCCGAGTGCGTCGATCTCCTCGGGCGTGGAGTGGCCGAGCGCGTACGACGTCACCCACTCCTCAAGCAGCAGCACGATTTCGTCGCGGCGCTTGGGGGTGAGGAGCTTGGAGTCGGTGAGTCCGGCGGGCGGGCGGCGCAGTCCCGTGACGGCGGCGCACACGGTGACGGGTCCGGCCCACGCTCCGCGCCCGACCTCGTCGACACCGGCGACGATCTTGGCACCGGTGGTGGCGCGCAGCGAGCGCTCGACGGCGTGTGTGGGAGGTTCGTACGGCATGGCGCCAGCCAGGGTACGCCGCCGGGGCCCGACCGCAACACCCCGGCCCCGGGGCGGGGCCTGGGAAGGTCCCGACCCGGGGTTCAGCCCGCGAATTCCCTCGTTCGCTTCTGCACATCTACGAACATCAACGGGCATGGGCGGGGCGTGCGGTCGGAGCCGTCAGCGCCCGTACTCCCCGCTGTTCGCCGGTCCGGTGTTGCGGCAGTCCACGACCCTCGCGTCGAGCGGGTGCTTCGCGAGGACATCGAGCGCACGCCGCTCGCCGATGCTGGTGGCGTACCAGGGCCTGTCCTTCAATCCGTCCGCGATACCGCGCAGCGCACAGGTCCGCTGCGGCTCCGGGAGGCCGTTCAGCGCGGGCACCGCGTCCGCCGAAAGGTCCTGGAGGTACTCGACGTCGATCGTCCTGTCGTCGGTGAAGCGTTGCACATTGCGCTCCGCGACCAGCGCGTCCGGCGACAGGAGGCCGAAGGCCAGCACCGCCGCACCCGCGCTCCCCGCGATCGCGCGCGGCAGCCAGCGGGCGCCGAACACCCCGGCGGCCATGATCAGGACGAGCACCAGGCCGAGCCAGAGCTCCATCGCCGCCACCGAGATCCGCAGTCGCGTCAGCCCGTACTCGTCGACGTACAGGTACATCCTGCTCAGGGCGGACGCGACGACCACCAGGGTGAGCAGGCACAGAACTCCGAGCACGGACCGCACGAGCGTCCGGTCACGGGTGCCACCCCTCGGCGCCCAGCGCTTCGCGAAGGCAATGACGACCAGGGTCAGCACGGTGGCCCAGAGAAGCTGCCAGAAGCCCTGCCTGGCGTACTCGGAGTAGGTCAGTCCGGTCTCTTCGAGGACCTTCGCGTACCCGCCGAAGAGAACCGCGAGCTGCACCGCGATGAAGGCCGCGAACAGCAGGTTGAGCACGACGAGCGGAAGCGCCCACTCCATGCGTCCACGCGCCCGTCCTGGCGCGATCCTGGCCTTGTCCCACTGGTGCGGTGCGGCAGCGGTACGGGCCGCCGCCAGCGCCCCGACGAGCCCCAGCGCGAAGAGCAGGATCCGCCACGGACCGTCGGAGACCGACACGTCGGGCACGAGGCTGCCGAGCAGTTCGGCGAACGCGGCGTCCGCGCTCACGAACAGCGCCCCGAACACCACGAGCAGGACAGCGGCGACGGCGACGGTGCGCAGCACCGGCCCCCAGCGGTCGCGCGAACCGCCCGCCCGCTCGCGCAGCCCCTTCCAGCCCCAGCCGATGCCCGGAATCACCGAAGCCCAGATCCCCAGCGACCCGACGAGGACACCGAACCAGCTCCGGCTGCCGTGCAGGGCGAGCGAGCCCAGCGCCAGCGCGGAGAGGACCGCGAGGAAGGTCGGCCAGCCCGCGTCGCGCAGCGCGGGTACGAGGAGCAGGGCGAGCCCGCCGAGCCCCCAGACGAGCGTCCAGGGGCGGATCCGCCGGCCGGCCGCCTGCGCGGCGAAGTACGCCGCGAGGGCGGCGGGCACGGCCACGATCAGCAGATTCAGCCCGAGGCCCTCACCGAGGAACAGCGCGCTCAGCAGCGCCGTGGCAAGCACCGCCCAGAGAGAGGCGGCCCGCACCTTGGCCGGCGGGCCGGGGCGGACCCCGGCGCGCCAGGCGGGCGGCTGAGCGATCTTCTGCCGACGCTGCTGCTGCCAGTGCTGGTGGGCCTGCCACTGCTGCCACTGCTCCTGCTGCCGCCGCTGGAGCGCCGACTGCGCCTGCATGTACGCGGGTACGGCGGGCGGCGGCTGAGCGGCGCCCTGCGGGGACGCAGGAGACGAAGCAGCCCTGGCGGGCCCGACAGGTTCGGTGGGCTCGGTGGATACAGCAGGCACAGTGGACTCAGCAGGCGCAGCGGACTCAGCAGCCACGGACGGCGCAGGCGCAACAGCCGGTATCGCCGGTGGAGCATCTTCTGGTTCAGGCACGGGACCCCCTCCCGACCAGGCACTTTGCGCCTCGCGCAGTACGTGGCGGGGTGGGCCCGGTGTCTCGTTCGGCACACGCCGGTGATGATCGACGCGGCGGCGTGGCCGTCAGACTAGCCCGGCGGCGGCACGCCCTCCCCACTGCCTCGAAGATGCGGACAGAACCCTGACGCTGCCTCTGTGCAGAGGCGGAGGAAGGTCACTTCACCGTGTACGGAGGAAGGTCACTTCACCCGCACGGGCAACCACTCCGGCAGTGCCTCGGTCTGCTCCAGCCAGCCCGACGGCGGACGCCCCGCCTTCGCCCCGGCGAGCACACCGCCGACGATGGCGCAGTTCGTGTCGACGTCGCCGCCCACCCGGGCGGTCGCCCAGAAGGCCCGCTCGAAGTCGCCGAGCCCACGAGCCGCCGACCAGAGTGCGAACGGCACGGTGTCGTGCGCGCTGGTGCGCCGGCCGCAGCCGAGCACGGCGGCGACGGTGCTCGCGTCGTCGTAGTCCAGCATGTTGCGGGCCCTGCGCAGCCCGGCCGCGACAGCGCTCCGCGGCACGAGCGCGATCACGCCGTCGAGGAGCCCCTCGGGCGTGGGCGGCCCGGCGGGTGCGGCAGCGAGCGCTGCCGCGCCCGCGACGGCCATCGCGCCCATGACCGCTTCCCGGTGCTGGTGGGTGACGTACGCGGAGATCTCGGCCTGGTGCGTGGCCTGCTCGGGGTCGTCCGCGTACCAGGCGCCGAGCGGGGCGATCCGCATCGCGGCGCCGTTGCCCCAGGAACCGCGGCCGTCGAACAGTGCGGCGGCCAGCTCACGCCAGTCGCCGCCCTCGCGGACCAGCCGGAGCATCCGGTTGACGGCAGGACCGTAGCCGCGGTCGAAGTCGTGGTGGTCGGCGAAGGAGCGCGCCAGCACGTCCTGGTCGATCCGCCCGTGTCCGGCGAGTACGGCCAGCACGGAGGTGGCCATCTCGGTGTCGTCGGTCCACTGCCAGGGTCCGGACGGCAGCTCGCCCCTCTTGAGGAGCGGATAGTTGGCGGGTACGAAGAACTGGGAGCCCAGTGCGTCTCCCACGGACAGCCCGCGCAGGCTGTCCAGCGCGCGCACGAGGCGCGGGTCGGAATCGGAGTCAGCGGTCATCGCTCAGCACTCTAACCGGTGATTCCGTACGGCTCGGGGGAACACCAGTGCGCGAACGGCCGGTCCAGGGTGTACCGCCCGTCCTCGCCCAGCTCAAGGACGCGCATCTCGGCGTTGCCCGGGTTGGACAGCGACTCGAACTCCGCGACCGACCAGTGGAACCAGCGCATGCAGAACAGCCGCATGGTCAGCCCGTGAGTGACGATCAGGACGTTCTCCGGGTGGTCGGCCGCCTCGAAGCTGCGGTAGAGACTCTCCAGGAAGGCCCCGACCCGGTCGTAGACGTCGGCCCCCGACTCCCCCTGCGCGAACCGGTAGAAGAAGTGCCCGTACGCGTCCCGGTACGCCTTCTGCAGCCGTACGTCGTCCCGGTCCTGCCAGTTCCCCCAGTCCTGCT
Source organism: Streptomyces sp. NPDC054863 (assembly GCF_053610825.1). Classification (NCBI taxonomy): domain Bacteria; kingdom Bacillati; phylum Actinomycetota; class Actinomycetes; order Kitasatosporales; family Streptomycetaceae; genus Streptomyces; species Streptomyces sp. NPDC054863. The sequence goes on from NZ_JBSGZD010000119.1 coordinate 19,513, forward strand.
CGCGCAGCCTCGGCTCCTCCCTGACCCGTACGCGCCCCGGGTCGAGGTCGAAGGCGCGGAAGGTCTCGTGGGTGCGCCGGTAGGGCGAGACGTACGCGCTGATGCCCTCGTCGCCGAAGAGTGCGCGCAGCCGCTCCCCCGCCGCCCTGGCCTGCTGCCAGCCGTTGTCGGTGAGCCTCAGGGCATGGTCGGGCTCCCGCTCGTAGACGGTGTCATCGGCGTTGCCCTCGGATTCGCCGTGCCGGACGAGGACGATGCGTCGCGGTCGTGCCATGCCGAAACCCTAGTTCGAACGGGCGGAGCCGGCTCGACCGGCCTGCTGCCGGGGCTCCATCCGGCGTACCGGCCGCCCGGAACACCCTCAAGAACCGGAAAACCCTCAAAAGGCGTCGTACCCCGGAGGTTTACAGGGCACGGCGCCGCAGAGGGCTGCGACACCGCACACGAGCGGCCTACACCGTCCAGGACGGCTCCAGCTCCACCACGTCCCCCGCCAGCGCCGCCACGTCCGCCTCGGTCTGCGCGCGCAGCGACAGCCGCTCCACCCGCTCCGCCCGGTACTTGCCGTGCTCGGCGGCCGACTGCCACATCGAGAGCACCAGGAACTCGTTGCCCGGCGCTTCTCCGAACACCCCGCGCAGCATCCCGGGCGATCCCGCCATCGCCGGGTTCCAGACCTTCTCCTGCATCAGCGCGAAGTGCTCGACCCGGTCCTCGCGCACCTTGCAGTGGGCGATGCGCACGACGTCGGCGTCGGTGAACTTCGGCTCGAAGCCCGTCTTGACGTCGAAGCGGTAGTCGAACAGCTTGACCTGGATGTCGTTGTACGTCCCGGACTGCGCGGCGGCGAGCCGGTCGTGCGAGCGCGCCATGAAGGAGTCGTAGAAGGCGCGGCTCTCCCAGAAGGCGAAGACGTGCGCCACCCCGTCCCGCCCTCTGCTCCAGCCGCCGCTCTGGCCCCGGAATCCGGGTTCACCGAGCAATCCCGCCCATTTCCGCTGCCCCCGTTCAAAGCCTCGACGGTCGACCACAGTGCAGCGAATCCACTTGACCAGCACCGCGCCATCGTACGGCCAGGAGGGTGACCCGAGTCACCCCGCAGCGGGGTGCACACGGCGCACGGCCACCGCGTCCCCGTCCGAGAGTTCGATGCCGAACACCTCTTTGAGGACGCCGGCCGACTCGTCGGGCGCCACGGGCCGTTCGGAGAAGCTGCCGTCCGCCCTGCCCGTGCGCAAGGTGTCCGCGACGAAGCCGTACCGGGCATCGGCGGTGATGCGGTGCGCGACGACCTTGCCGACGAAGCTGGAGCGGGGATGGGTGGAGCTGTAGTGGTTCATGACGGTGAAGTCGCCCGGGTACAGCGTCTGCGGCGCGAAGGCGTACAGATCCACCCACCCCTCGGCGCGCAGCGCGCGCAGCACCAGGATGCCCTCGTCCTCCGCGCCGATCCCGAAGGTCCACCCGTCGCTCTGCCGTATTTCCGCTCCGGCCCGCAACGGCACCGGCTCCAGCGGCCCCTGCCAGCCGAACCCGCAGTCCACCAGCCACTGTTCGCCCTCGACCGGCACGACCAGAACGGCATGGGTCACCGGGAGCAGCGCATCGCCCCGCGTGCGGTTGCGCGCCCCGCGCCCCGCCACCTCGAAGCCCAGCCGCTCCAGCACCGCGGCCAGCAGCGAATTCTGCTCGTAGCAGTAGCCCCCGCGTCCCTGCCCCACCAGCTTCTGCTGCAGCCTCTTGAGGTCGAGGGGCACGGGCCGATCCAGCGCGACCTCCACGTTCTCGAACGGAATCGCGGTCACGTGTGCCCGGTGCACCGCCTGCAGCACCTCTCGCGTCACCGCGCGCTCCCCGTCGTACCCGATCCGCGCCAAGTACGCGTCCAGATCGATCTGTTCCCCGCCCCAAGTCGTCATGGACACAATGATCCCCACAACCACACTGCTGACCAACGCACTTGTCGCACCGGGTGGGCCCTGTGAGGATCGGTTCACGACTGGAAGCGGAGGAACACACGGTGAGCAGCTTCAACAAGGGCATCCGGAAGGCCGACGTCGCCCTCAAGTGGGACCCCAACCCACTCGGCGCACCGGCCGCCGACCTCGACATCGTCGCCGGTGTCTACCGCGCGGACGACCTGTACGGCGAGCCCGCGTATCTGGTGCACTTCGGCAGCCGTTCCCCCGACGGCACCATCACCCTCCACCGGGACAGCAAGACCGGCCAGGGCTTCGGCACGGACGAGCAGATGACCCTCGAACTCGACCGCCTGTCGCAGGAGTACGGGCGGGCGGTCCTCGGGGTGGCGATCCAACAGCGGGACGGGCGCATGGAGTTCGGCGACATACAGAGCACCCACATGCGGCTGTCCGAGGGCTACACCGAGCTCCTGAGCAACGACTTCACCACTGTCGAGCGGGCCACGGCCGCCACTGTCGCCGAGTTCGTGCGCGACGCGGACGGCAGCTGGGACCTGCACGAGACGGTACGGGGCTTCGACGCCGACCCCGAGGAGTTCACCCGGCTGATGGGGGTGCAACAGCGCTGAGCCCGCCGTACGGCAGGAAGGGCGGCGCTCCCGAGGGAG
>NZ_JBSGZD010000120.1:0-21864 GCF_053610825.1 Streptomyces sp. NPDC054863
GCCTGGAGCCGGGCGGCACGGTGGGGGGGGGTCAGCTGTCGAGGGTGTCCATGACCTTGCCGAGGTCGACGAACTTGAAGTTGGTCGCGTCCCGGACGCCGTCGCCGGGGGCGTCGTGCCCGTCCTGGACGACGAGGAGGCCGTTGGGGTACTTGGAGCCGAGCGGGGCGTTCAGGACCGCGGCGCCGTCGCACTCCTCGGAGCCGTCGAGGGTGCCGTTCGCAGCGGTGATCCGGAAGCCGCCCTCGTACTCGTTGGCGTCCTCCAGCTCGCGGTCGTAGGCCGCGAAGGTGTTGTCGCCCTGGCTGGAGGCGAGGAGGTAGCCGTCGCCGTCGGACTCGGTGAGCAGCGTCAGACCCTCGACGTCCGCGGAGATCTTCGTGCCGCCGTAGCCCGGGTCTGCGCCCTGCGTGCACTCCTCGGTCTCCGCGTCGTAGACACCGGGAACACCGTACTCACGGACCTTGTCGATCAGCTTCGGCGTGCCGGTGAGGTCGGCGCGCAGGCGCCAGATGCCGATGTCCTCCTGGCCGGCGTAGAGCGTGCCGTTGGCCGGGTCGACGACCATGCCCTCGACCTGCGGCAGCTCGCCGGGTTCGCCGCACGGGGACCACGAGGTGCCGTTGGGCAGCCGGAAGGAGGAGGGCAGGTCCAGGGTGCGGATCTTGCGGTAGGTGACTTTGCCGTCCGCAGCCGGCAGCAGCTCCAGGAGGGCGATGCTGGTGCGCTCGCGGCGGCTGACCAGGGCGTAGGACTTCCCGGTCACCGGATCGGTCCAGGTCGCCAGACCGTAGGCGGTCCGCTGGTCGTTGACCTCGGCCTGGTCCTTGGAGAACACGGGCGGCGCGGCGGGATCGGTGACGTCGGTCAGCGGGCCGCCGGTGCGGTCGCGGTCGATGCGGTAGAAACGCAGTTGGTCGTGGCCGCGGTCGCTGGCGACGGCCAGGTCCGCCTTCCCCGAGGAGAGCCGCAGCCCGTGGACGAGGTCCACGTTGTTGAACCGGCCCGGGGCGTCGTCCTCACCCGCGGCGGGAGGTGCGGCTATCGACTGCACCGGGCTCGCGTCCAGGTCGTAGACGCGCAGGCCGCCCTCCTTCGCGGTGGCGACGACGAGGCTGCGGCCGGGGTCCGCGGCGTTGCGCCAGATGGCGGGGTCGTCCGCGTCGGCGTTGCCGCCTTCTTCGTCGTCGTGCAGCGCCGGCGTCTCCGCACGGGGAGTCACGGACGCCGGCGCACCGCCGGACGCACGGTGGCTGTGCTCGGCCTGGGCCGGCACGGCCAGGGCCGCCGCCGTAAGGGCCGTGGTCACGGCCAGCACGACCGATCGGGCGATCATGGAGCGAGTCACTCAACTCTCCTCTGCAGGGGGGTGGTTGGACCTGCGAGAGCTTGGTTGCGGAGGGTGTACGTACAGCAGCCGCCGGAGGGCCGGTAACACCGACCTCATCTGTACACCAGATGAACGGTGTACGGGGCGGCGTGCCGTGGTCGTGGTGGAAGTGAACGACTTTTGCAGCATGCCGACTTGGCGGTCATGGCCGTCATCCTTTCGGTGACCGGCACTGACCGACCCGGTTGAGGAGCGATGTCGCGGCGGCGGCTTCACCGGCCGCGGACGATGCCCCCGTCCCTGTCCGTACACCCGTGTCGGGGTGACGGTTCTCGGACCGCGGCTTCCTCCGGGTCTTCTCCGGGGTCGGGGTGTCCGCCGATCACGACGGTCCTGCCGGTCCCGAGCCCCGACAGTTCCTCGCCCAGCAGCACTTCCCACCGCCCCTGAGCGGTGGTCCTGGTCGCGGTGCACAAGGTGGTCCGACGCATCTGCTTCATCGCCATGCCGGCATCCTGCCCACCTGCGAGGCCCGATACGTCCGCCGGTCACCTTCGGGCGTGAAGTGGACGGACCCTGCCCCCGGCGACACCTGGACGAGCAGTTCCCATGTGTTCAGTGATCGAATGCGGTCAGCGACCGGGGGATCGGAGCGCCGGCCAGGTCCTCGTGGCCACCCGGCTGCTGAACACCGCGAAGCGGAGCCGATCCGGACAATCACGAATGATCGAAGGGGGCTGGGGAGCGGCCTTCCCAGATCTGGCGGGATGCCTGTTCGGGGTAGGGCAGAGTCTTCGACTCGGCGTCCAGGACGCGGGTGAGGTGCCCGTCGGGCCGGTGGGCGGACCAGCCCGCGTCGCCGGTGGTGACGAAGCGAACCCATGCCTCCTGGAGTTCGCGGGAGAGCGCGACGGCCTCGGGAGTAGGCTCCTCGCCCATGAGCTGGGTGCCGACGGGGCTGTCCAGCGTGCCGAACGCCAGGGGCACGTCGAGGCTGTGGCAGGCGCCGAGGATGCCGCCGAGGGCCGGGGCAACCCAGCACAGTTCGAACAGGTACGAGGTGCCGCCGGCTGCGGCGTTCGCCTCGGCCAGCTTCTGTGACGGCATGCGGAAGAGGGCGTCGGAGTACACCGTCTCCACCAGCTCCTCCGGGCCTGCCTGTGGGAACGCGGCACGGTAGGCCCGCGCGCCGTCCGGTTGCGGGGCGAGCAGTTCCAGGGCTGCGTGGGCGTCCTCCTCGGTGAAGGTGCCGTACCGTCCGCTCATGACGCTGAAGTACCGGAATTCGTCCCGGGTGTGGCCGACGAGCAGTTCGGTCCCGTTCGCGCGTGCCCCGGTCAGCGCGGACCAGGGCGTTTCCGGGAGGACCTCGCCGTCGACGACGGGGCACAGCGCGGTGCCGGTCTCCGTGAGGCGTCCCCAGCTCTCCCGGTGCGCGTGGAGGCCGGCGTTGAAAGCGGTGAGCTCGGCGGCCAGGTGCCATGGGTCGATGTCGCGCAGGGCCTCGGCGGTGGGGGCCACCGCGCCGAGCCGGTCTGCGAACGCGGCGGTGACCTGCCGTGCCAACGCGGGGGTGCTGTACAGCCCCGGCACCGAATGGGCGATGGCCCGCCGGAACAGGCCGCGCGCGGACTTCATCGTCAGCAGGGCGGCGACCGAGCCCGCCCCGGCGGACACCCCGCCCACGGTGACCCGGCCGGGGTCGCCTCCGAAGGCGGCGATGTTGCGCTGCACCCACTCCAGCGCCGCGATCTGGTCGAGGAATCCGCGGTTGGGCGGCACGTCTTCGAGGAACGCGAATCCCTCCGCGCCCACGCGGCAGTTGATGGTCACCACAACGACTCCCGCCTCGGCCAGCGCTGCCGGGTCGAACATCGGGTCGCTCGACGCCGCCGAGAGGTAGCCGCCCACGGGGATCCACACCAGCACCGGCAGTCCCGCCGCGCCGGGATCTGGAGTGCCGACGTTGAGCGTCAGCCAGTCGGTGCCCTGCGGGGGCACGTCGATCGGCAGTGACAGCGGCACCACGGGGCCGAACTCGACCGCCTGCCTGGTCCCCTCCCGGCGGTGCGGCGGTGCGGGCGCGGCGAAGCGGAGCGCTCCGACCGGGGGCTGGGCGTAGGGGACGCCGCGGAACACCGCGTGCCCCTTCCGCCAGCGCCCCTGCACCACGCCTTCCGTGGTCCGTACCTTCGGCTGTTCGGGCATGACGACTCCTTCCCTCAAGTGGACCCCAGGATCATGGAGGGTGCGGACCTGGGCGATGGCGGCTCGCCCCCCGACCGGTCGGAGGCGAGCCGCCGCCCTTCCAGCGGGGACACATCGGGAAGGGCGCGGCGGGTCTCGGCGGCGGTGCGCTCGGTGCTGTGTCCGGCGCGCTGGGAACACATCCGGACCGTGGCGGCCTGGCGGACGATCTCGGCGCGGCGCGAGCGGCTGATCGTAGACATGAACGCACGCCGGGGGGGCACCGGCTTCGCAGACGGCATCGACGCGATCCTGCCCGACCCCGACAACCCCGACGCCGTGTGGCTCTTCGCCGGTGACCAGTACCTGCGCCACTACCTCGCAGACGGCCTGCGTGACGGCTGGCCCAAGCTCATCGCCCAGACCTGGACGGGCCTGCGCGACACCGCCTTCAGCCGACGCATCGACGACGGCCGGCACCTCGACCATCCCCACGTCAGCATCCTCGGACAGGGCAATGCCGCCGCCGCGCGGCTGCCCGACGAACAGCCCACGGACTCCGGCGAGATCTCCCGCGACGAAGACCCGCCCCCCTCGGCCGCCACGACCCGGTACGAGCACGCCCATCGAGTAGGTCCCGGCCACCGGCCCCGGCGCACGGCTTCGAGTCCCTCGGCGTGCAGGTCCGCCGTATTCGCCCGGCAGTCGCCGAGCACGCTCATACTGAGGGGCCCTTCCCGCACACTCTGCACGGCAACGCCCGTGTGCCGGCCGCGTACCGGCGAGAGCGCCGTGCCTTCGCACGGTTCCTTGAGCCCGGGACCGCCGGCCACTCACATCCACTCCTTCCTCAGGTGGTGCCGAAACGACGTACGGCGCGACCACCCCGAACAGAGCAGGGGGTGTGCCGCGCCGTACGGAGGAACCCCCGAACGATCAGGAGGCGACGAAGAACAGGTCCTTGTCCGGCTCGCCGGCCACCTCACGGCCGCGCGTCGCCTCAACGACCCGGTCAGCGGACAGTGCCGGTACGAACACCGGACCGGATGCCGGTCACCACGAGCCGCTCGCGCGCCCGCCACGACCTCGGCCATCGCCTCCACCAGCTCGGCCCAGCGGGTGAGGACTTGACCACCGCGGTGGTCCCAGAGGTCTCCAGCACACTGGTGGCCGCCCCATCCTGAAGGGCGAACAGTCACCTCCGGCCGCTCCCGGTACAACCGGCACAGCCCCGCCCGGTTCCGCTTCCCCGTCCGCTTGCGCCCGGACTCCCAGGCACTGACCAGACTCGCATCCGCCGCCGGCCCCGTAAGCGCCAGCGCATCAGCGACCTCATCCAGCGTCATGTTCCGCGCCACCCGGGCCCGCCTCAGACCGGACTCGGTGCCTTCCTCCACCGTCACGATCCACTCCCCACCGTGCGCGGGCGCCTTGGGGAAGTCTTCCCCGTACCAGAGAAAACCAGAAGCGCACCTGTACCGCCAGTACACCGCAACAGGCTGCCATTCAGAGGGAGTTGGTTACAGCAGACGCTCCATCGCCGCAGCTGCATCCCGCCAACCGTCGTACGCGCACGGCGGCCCCCATCGGGCCGGCTGAACCGCGGATGTCCCAGCGGCCCGTGGGGCGTCGGCACGGTCCTGTGATCCGCTGCCTTGCACGAGCAGGCCCGGGCGCGAGGGCCGACGGTGCCGGTCGCGGGCTTCGACCTGCTGCCACCGTCCGTCGGAGGACGCGCTCCCGCGGTCCTGGCCCCGGGGGCCGCCGCGCCTCCCGGCGGTCAGCTCCAGCCGAACCGGCGGTCCACCACCGCGGTGAACTCCTCGAAGGTGAGTGCAGCGTCGCCGTTCTGGTCGGCGGCGTCGAACAGGGCGGAGGACGCGTCGGTGTCCTGCACCCCCCAGGACGGGATGACGCCCGTGGCAGCCAGCGACGGCCCCTTCGACCGCAGGGCAACGATCACCTCTTCACGGGTCAGCAGCCCGTCGCCGTCCAGGTCAATGGCCTCGAAGAGTCTGCGGGCCTTGTCACTCATCACGTGCCCCCGTTGGTGTGCGACCGGCGGGAGAACCATCCCGCTCATACGGAAGGACGCAGGCCGGACGGCCTGGGTTGCCCCCACTGGTTCTGTACACGGGACCAGACACCGCTTGTTACGCAGCGCAACAGGCAGGGGAATGTGGTGGGTGGCAGGCACGTCCAGGAGGAGCGCGACGGGAAGGCGATGGTGCCGGTCCGGCGGTCCACCACCAGGGTGCGCTCCCGGCTTTCTGCCCGGCGGATACTGCGGCGCCTGATCCATGGGGCGTCGGAGGCGAGGGCGGCGTAGCGGCGTTCGTGGCCGACGAGGGCGTGGGCGTAGCGGTGGGTGTCTGGCCGCCCGAGCCCCGGTGCGCCTTCGCCTTCTGCCATGGCGACCTGCGGGCCCCTCTCGGCAGCGGTTGCTCCGCATGAACGAAGGCTCACCCGGCACGACCAGGTTCACGACGCCGGGACGGCACCGATCTGCCGCATCACCCCGAGAAGGTCGGGCTGGCCCCGTTCGCCAACGATCCGGCCGTCGGCCAGGTAGTAGAAGTTCATGGCCTGCACCGAGATCCTGTTGCCGCTCGCCGGGATTCCGAAGAATTCACCGTCGTGGGTTCCTCGCACGGTGAACCGCGCGGGCGAGCTTCTCGTTGCCCGTGTTGATGAACTCTACGAATCGGTTCATCACCGACTCGGTGGACTGCGGTGGCATCGTGCTGGGCCTCGTATCAGCGGTGGGTGGACACCTCGGAGCGTCACATCGAAACGATGTTCACATCGATTCGATGTGAATGTGCGAAGATGGGCTCATGCTGGAACTTGCGATACTCGGTTTCCTGGCCGAGGCCCTCTTGCCCGGACACGAGCTGCGCCGCCGCGTCTCACAGCTGACCGGCTATACGCGGCCGGTCAGTGACGGCAGCCTGTATCCGGCGATCAATCGTCTGACCAAGGCGGGCTTGATCGAGCGGCGCGCCGACCCGGCCGCCGGGACGGCGCGGTACGTGCTCAGCCTGACCGCGGCCGGGCGGGCCGAAATGCTTCTGCGTCTGCGCAAGCCCGCCGACCACGAGATCACCGACTTCACCCGGTTCTACATCGTCCTGGCATTCCTCTCCCATCTGCCCGACGTGGCCGAACAGCACGCGGTGCTGCGCAGACGGCTGGAGTTCCTGGAAGAACCGGCGAGCTTCTTCTACGACAACGAACGGCCCCTGCGTGCCGAGGAGATCGCCGATCCCTACCGGCGGGGCATGCTGCTCACCGCCCGCGCCACCAGCCGCGCCGAACGGACCTGGCTCCGCGAGACTCTCGGGGAGCAACCGCCCGCATGCGACACCGCATGCACCGACGGCGATCCGCATGAGCCCGCCGCTCCCCCGAGCTGACTGCCCACGGAGGTACCCCCATGCTTGCTTCCTGGTACGACGCCCAGGGCCCCGCCGCCGATGTCCTGCACGTCGGCGAACTCCCTGACCCCGTCCCCGGCCCCGGCGAGGTCCGCGTCCGCGTCACCGTCTCGGGCGTCAACCCCGGCGACACCAAGAAACGGCGCGGCTGGCTCGGCTCGTCCATGCCCTACCCGCGAGTGATCCCGCACAGCGACGCCGCCGGAGTCATCGATGCCGTGGGCGCCCAAGTCGACGCCCGCCGCGTCGGACAGCGGGTCTGGGTGTACGGAGCCCAGTCCTACCGCCCCTTCGGCACCGCCGCCCAGTTCACCGTCGTTCCTGACCACCAGGCCGCCCCTCTGCCCGACCACCTCAGTGACGAGCTGGGCGCGAGCCTCGGCATCCCCGGTATCACCGCCCACCGCACCGTCTTCGCCGACGGTCCGGTCGACGGCCAACTGGTCCTGGTCCACGGAGTCCTCGGCGGCGTCGGCTCCCTGGCCGCCCAGCTCGCCCACTGGGCCGGCGCCACCGTGATCGCCACCGTCCGCCGCACCGCGGACCTCGACCACATCGACCCGGCCGTCGTCTCCCACTCCGTCGCCCTGGATGTCGGCGACCCTGCCGCGGCCATTCGCTCGTACGCGCCGGGCGGCGTCGACCGGATCATCGAGGTCGCGTTGTCCGACAACGCCGACCTCGACAACGCCGTCGCCGCCAGCAATGCCGTCATCGCCGCCTACGGCACCCGCGCGGACCGCACCGAGATCCCCTTCTGGCCCCTGCTGTTCAACAACGTCACCCTGCGGCTGCTCGGCAGCGACGACTTTCCCGCCGAGGCCAAGCGTCAGGCCGCCCGCGACCTCACCTCCGCAGCCGCCGTCGGCGCCCTCACCGTCGATGTCGGCGACCGCTACCCGCTGGACGACATCGCCAAGGCCCACGAGCATGTCGACGCCGGCGGTCGCCACGGCCGGATCCTGGTCACCATCCCCCGATAGCGCAGATTCAGAACGCTGCTCCTTCAGCGGCAATCCCCCCCGGCCTTACCAGAGTCGGCAGGTCGTGGGCTTACGCGACCTTCCGGAAGCGCCCGGGGGCCATGGCTGGCCGTCGGCGCTGTCCGCAGTCACGGGATCGCGTGCAGCCCGCGCGGACATCGACGACCCTGGCCGAGCCAGCTGCGCAGCGTACGAAGAAGTCCGGTGCATGCCGGCGCTCACGTGCCCCGTCGTGCCAGTGCAGCCAGAGCCGGAGCTCTTGGGGTCTCGTGGTGGCTTCGGGGTGGATGGGCCATGGACTTCTTCCTCGGCGAGATCACGAGAGACCATGAGGACATCGGCTGGTTCGCCTGGTCGGACGGTGCCGGGGCCCTGGCGGAAGGCTTGCTGCTGCACGGCTGTCGAGCGGTCCCAGGACCGCCGCCTGACCTGAAGCTCGATTTCTCCTTCGAGATCAAGCGGATGACGCCCACCTGGGATCCCTCCCGGCCTCGACGGACCAAGGGCGCTGCTGCGGATCATCCGCAGAGGCACCGGGTCGGTGGTGACCTGGCGGGCGCCCGGTGGTGCCGGGCCGACGGCCTTGATACGTCGTCACCGTCGGGGCCGGAGGCAGTCGCTCAGGGCTTCCGGGTGCTCCGGCACAGGTCTCTTCGGCGCTGTACCGGGCGTGCTCGGCGGCCGGGGCCCGAGACAGCTTCAGCTCGCAGGGCGGCGAGTGCCCTGGTGGCGGTGGCCCTCAGGCAGTACGCCGGTAGTGCACGGCCACGTACGCGAGCAGCGTGAACATGACGGTCGTGCCGATGGCCATGGTCAGCGCGCCCGCCTTGCCGCCGCTCATCGACCACGCGTCACCGGCAAGCATCACCGTGGCGGCGACCCGGGAGACCACCGCGAGCCGCCGGTTCCCGAGCCGGGAGAAGTGCCGGCCGAGCAGGTAGCCCGCGGCGATCAGCGAGGCGAAGGTGATCGACCCGGCGGCCATGTGTCCGTACGCGTGCCAGCTCATCGACTGCGGGATGCCCGCCGGCGTGCCCACCGGGAAGGCGTCCGCCGGGTCCATCGTCAGCAGCCCGGCGGCGACCATGCCGACCCCGACCACCCGGACCAGCCGCGGCACCGCGACACCGCCGGCCGTCCCCTGCATGACCCGGCGCAGTCCAGCCGCGCCCGCCGTGGCCAGGATCCCGGCGATCACGAAGTTGGTGATCTGAAGCCAGCCGAGCGATCCGGTGGCCAGCTGGCTGAGCGCGTGCCGGGTCGGCTCGAACCCCTCCCGGGTGAGTGCCTGGGCGACCGACACGGCCACCCACAGTGGACCGGCGACGGCAGCACAGGCGAGCAGCCGACGGGTGCCGATCGAGCCGCGCCGGGCAGCGGGGCGAGCCTGGTCGGCGGCGGCTTCCGCTGTGGTGGTGGCTGTGTCTGTGGTGGTGGCTGTGGCGTGCGGGAGGCGGGTGCTGGTGGTCACGACGGGCTCCTTCGAGGGGCGGGTGGGCCACGGACTTCTTCCGTGGGGCTCGCACCCACGTCGATCCGCTGATACAAGAGGGAATCAGCGAATTCCCTGTCACATCGTCGGTACGACGTGTCAGTACGCCCCGGCGGTCCGGCCGGGCGGGATGAAACCGGAGAGACACCATGCGCTACCTGATGACGACCAAGGCCTCGGAGACGGCGAAGGTCCCCGACGAGAAGCTCTTCGCCGAGATGGGCGCCTTCATCGAGGAGCTGAGCGCCGCAGGTGCGCTGCTGGCCACCGGCGGGCTCGAACCGGGCGGTGTCCGGCTGGTCTCCGAGGGCGGCGACATCACCGTCACGGACGGCCCGTTCGCCGAGTCCAAGGAGGCCGTCGTCGGCTTCGCCCTCATCGAGGTCCGCTCCAAGGAGGAGGCGGTGGAGCTGGGCCGCCGGTTCCGGAAGATCGTCGGTGACGGCGAGAGCATGATCCAGCAGGTCTTCGGTCCGTGACGGACGTCGACCGCACGGACGTCCACCGCACGGTCGACGCGATCTGGAAGATGGAGTCGGCACGTATCGTCGCCGCGCTCACCCGCATGGTGCGCGACGTAGGCGTGGCCGAGGAGTTGGCGCAGGACGCGCTGGTCGCGGCGCTGGAACGGTGGCCCGAGTCTGGAATCCCGGACAATCCGGGCGCCTGGCTCACCACCGTCGCCAAGCGCCGCGCCGTCGACCACATCCGTCGCGACCGGCGCTTGGCCGAGCACGGCGAGACGCTCGCGCACGAACTGGCCGAGCGGCAGCGGCTCGACGGCGACGGCGGCTTCGACCACGATCTTGAGTCCGCCAAGTCCGCCGATCCTGCCGATCCCGCCGATCCCGCCTCCGAGCAGGACGACGTGCTACGGCTGATGTTCGTCTCCTGTCACTCGGTCCTCCCGACCGAGGCACGCGTCGCCCTGACCCTGCGGCTGCTCGGCGGACTCACCGCGTCCGAGATCGCCCGCGCGTTCCTCACCGCCGAGCCGCTGATCGCCCGCCGCATCGCCACGGCGAAGCGCACACTCGCCGAGGAGCGGGTGCCGTTCGCCCTCCCGGACGGTGCCGAGCTGACCGAACGCCTCACCTCCGTCCTGGAGGTCGTCTACCTGATCTTCAACGAGGGTTACTCGGCGACCTCGGGCGACGACCTGATGCGGCCCGGCCTGTGCCTGGAGGCGCTGCGGCTGGGACGCCTGCTCGCCCGGTCGGTACCCGACGAGGCGGAAGTGCACGGCCTGGTGGCGCTCATGGAGGTCCAGGCCTCCCGCACGGCGGCCCGCACCGGCCCCGCCGGCGAACCGGTTCCGTTGCACCTGCAGAACCGGGGACACTGGGACCCCTTGCTCATCCGTCGCGGCTTCGCGGCGATGCTGCGGGCTCGCGCGGCCGGTACGCCCGGCCGGCCAGGTCCCTACGTACTGCAGGCCGCGATCGCCGTCTGCCACGCCCAGGCGCGCACCGCCGAGGAGACCGACTGGGTACGGATCTCCGGACTGTACGCCGCCCTCGCCCGCCTCCTGCCCACCGCCGTGGTGCGGCTCAACCAGGCGGTCGCGGTGGGCATGGCGGACGGCCCCGCAGCGGGCCTTGCCCTCGTCGACACGCTCGCCCCCGACCCCGCGCTCCGCGACTACCACCTGCTCCCCGGCGTGCGCGGCGACCTGCTGCTGCGCCTGGGGCGCGGCGAGGAGGCCCGCCGGGAGTTCGAACGGGCGGCGCTGCTGACCCGGAACGCCGCCGAACGCGCGTACCTGACGCGTCGTGCCGAGGCGATCCCGGTCAAGGACGCGTCCACGCCGACGTTCGGAGAGGCCATCGACGCGTTCCTGGCCCAGGACCGGCTCGCACCGGCGACGGCCCGCTCCTACGGACAGACCTTGCGGCGGCTGCGGCCGGCTCTGGGAGTGGGGATGCCGCTCACCTCGCTGACGGCCGATCAGATCGCCCGTGCCTTCCGCCTCTCGTGGGGCGGCGTGGCGGCGTCCACCTGGAACCGACACCGCGCCGCCGTACGGGCTTTCGGGGCGTGGGCGCACGCCCCGGCCCTCGACGCGGCCATCCCCCAGCGGATGCCCCGGCGCCGCCGCGCACCGGCGCCCGTACCCGCCCCGGTCCCGCCAGGGACTGCGTGGCCGGGAGAGGTCGAAGCCCCGTTGCGGGAGCGCACCTTGTGGACGCTGCTGCACGAGTCGGGCTCCACCGTCACGGCCTTGCTGGCCCTCAACGTCCAGGACCTGGACCTGCCGGAGAGACGAGCCTGCCGCGCGGGCCGGCGGTCGGACCGGCGTGGCGCGTGGATCACCTGGCGATCGAAAACGGCCGCGCTCCTTTCCGAACTCCTGGACGGCCGGGCCCAGGGTCCGGTGTTCCTCACCGACCGACGCCCGGGGCCGGCGCGGGCGGGCATCCTGGGCGCGGCCGACGTCTGCCCGCAGACCGGCCGAGGGCGACTGTCCTACGAGCGCGCCGAGTTCCTGTGCAAGTCGGCAACCGGCCTCGCGCTGCGCCAACTGCGGGACTGGGACGGGGAAGGGGACCAGGACGGGGACAGGGACGGGGACGGGGACAGGGACGGCACCGACGATGAGGGTGCCGTCCGCCTCAAGGTGACCCCCGTCACCGAAGAGCAGTAATCGGCCCGGTCATACGGGCACAGGATGGGCAGCGGCCCATCGCCCCGGCTCGGGCGGCATCGCATCCGTACCGGGGTGGAGATCACCAACAGCATCCTGCAAGTGATCCGGAGCCATGTTTCACGCGCCGCCGACACACTGCTGTCGCGGGCTGCTCCGCCCATTCTTCAGCGGGGCAGCAGGACAGGATGCCGAGAAGGAGTTGTCCGGGTTTCCTGAATTGCCCACCACGGGGCCTGAACTGCGGAGACGGTGGCGCAACGCCGAGGCGATGTCAGGGGTTCACGCAGGGGCACGTGCGCATACCCCAACTCCCACCGGTGCTCGCTGTCACGCCCCCGGGAATGGCACAGGCGCATCGGCTCGGCTGTCGCCAGGACTCGGTGTTCGTCGACTTCCAGGGGCCGCGATTCACACGGCTTCACCGGGGACGAGTGCGTCCACAGTGTCCTGACGGGTGCGGTATCCGCTCTGGAAGACAGTGATGTAGACGTCGTCGCCCAGAGCGCGGCGAGCTTTCTCCTCGCAGGCCTGCCGAGTGGCGACCCATTCGGAGACTCCGATCTGCGGCGCCCCGAGGGTGTCCCACAATTGTTGGGCAAGGCCGAGCAGGTGGGCGGTCTGCCGAGCATCGTCGGCCGCGGCTGCGGCTGCGGCGAGCACGTCCAAGGCGACGGCCATTCCGAGTGAGTCGTCGAGGCGCCGTTTGGTCACCCATGCGGCCCGGCCGTATTCGAACGCGGTCTCCACCCGACTGCGCGCCAGCTCGGCGCGCGCACACATGTAGTCGGTGAAGGCACGCGACCACCGCTCGCTGTGCCGGTCGCAGTCGGCGCGTACGTGCTCCAGTACGGCGACGGCCTCATCGATGCAGCCTTCGCTGATGTACGCCAGGCTGCGTACGAATGCGGCCGACTGCACGGGTTGAGCCAGCGGGGTGCACAAGTGCCGGTCCAGGACCGCCTGGGACAACGCGGCGGCGCGCGGGTGGTCGCCGAGCATCACGGCCGCGATGGAGGCCAGGGAGTCGGCAGCGTCGGACGGCGTGGCACCACTGGACCGGGCGGCCGTCGCTGCGATTTCAGAGGCCCGCGCCCCGGCCGCCTCCGGATCCCCCAGGGTGACGAACACCATGCCCTCGGTCCATAGGGCTTTGTCGCGTTCCGGACAAGGTTCGAGGTCCGTGGCAAGGGCCTGGGCCAGGTAGTACTGGCCCTCCCTCGGGAACCCGCAGGCGTGCCAGAAGAACCAGAGGTTCCCGGCGATTTCCAGTGCGGTGTGCCCCTCGGACAGCACCAGGCTGAAGTCCAGGGCGGCGCGCAGGTTCGTGTGCTCCGAGGTCGTACGCGTGTACCAGGTGTACTGCTCGGGGCCGAGCCACCCGATGTCCGCCTGATGGGCGAACGCCCGGTAGTAGGCCAGATGGCGGTGGCGCAGGCGCTCCTCCTCACCCAGTTCGCGCAGCCAGTCCGCACCGTACTCCCGAAGGGTGTCCAGCATCCGGAACCGCTCCGAACCTTCCGGGCTCGGCAGCCAGTTGGCGATGGAGTTGTCCACGAGCACGCCGAGCAGGAGGGGAATGTCGTCCGCCGGCAGGTGCTCATCGGCGCAGACCGCGACCGCCGCCTCGGTGTCGAAGGACCCGGTGAAGACCGAAAGCCTTGCCCACAGCAGCCGTTCGACCGGTGTGCACAGCTCGTGGCTCCAGCCGATGGTGGTACGCAGCGCCCGGTGCCAAGGGGGCGCCTCCCGTTCCGGGTGCAGCCGGGCAGCCGGTGGAAGGCCGTCGTCCGGCGCCGCGTCGGCGGTGTGCAGGACGTCGAAACGGTCCGGCAGCCGCTTGACCAGCTCGCCGACGGGGATCTCGCCCAGCCGGGCTGCGGCAAGTTCGATGGCCAGGGGCAGCCCTTCGAGGAGCTGGGACAGGCGTAGGACATCGTCCGCGTTGGCCGATGACACCGTGAAGCCGGGCACTGTCTCAGCGGCCCGTTCGACCAGGAGCATCACAGCCTCCGAGATGCCCATGCCCTCTTGGCCCAGGGGTACCGGCAACGGCTCCAGGGTGAGGGCCTCCTCCGCGACGAGCCCGAGACGACGGCGGCTGGTGGCCAGGATCCGCAGCCCCGGAGCGGCCCGCAGCAGTACTTCGACGACCATGGCGCACGCGTCGGGCAGATGCTCGCAGGTGTCGAGGACCAGCAACAGTTCCCGCTCGGCCAGATAGTCGGCGAGCACGTCGAGCATGGGCCGGGTGGACTGATCAGCCAGGGGCAGGGCTTCCGCGATCGAGTGGGCGAGCAGCGCGCCCTCCCGCAGTCCGGTCAGTTCCACCCACCACACACCGTCGGCGAACAGCGGCCGCAGTCCAGCGGCCGCCCGCCGGGCGAGTCTGCTCTTGCCCACGCCTCCCACACCGGTCAGCGTGACCAGCCGGGACCGGCCGCACAGCCGTTCCAGTTGCTCCAGCTCAAGGCAGCGGCCAACCATGCTGGTGGTCTCCGTCGGCAGGTTTCCCGGCCACTGCTCAGTCGGTTCCATCAGTGCGCCTTCCTGGCTGCGGGGCCATGTGCTGCTCATGGACAACGGGGAAATCGTGGGTCCTGCCCGCTTCGCTCGTGGGCGTCGGCTGGCGGGGCTCACAGATGATCAGGGCCAGGTCGTCCTGGAGTGCGCCGCCGGCATGGGCGCTCGCCAGGGCGAGGAGAGCATCGAGGCACTCCCCCAGACAGGGCTGGCACGCGGCCTCCCTGACCCGGTCGTCCAGGGGAAGCATCACCCCTTTCGCATCGCGTGCCTCGCTCAGACCGTCGGTGTAGAGCAGCAGCCGTTCGCCGGCTCCCAGACGGGCGCGTTGCAGCTGAGGGGCGGGCTTGAGCCCCAGCGGAGCCGACGGCCGGAGCGGTGTCAGCGGCTCGGCCCGCAGGCCGATGCGCAGCGGGGCCGGATGCCCGCAGTTCACCAGCCTCACCTCGCCCGGTACGAATTCGGCGAGCACCACGGTGACGAAGTCTTCCGGGCCGAGATCGCCCGTTATCCGAGCGTCGAGGTGGGCGGCCAGGTCCACCAGTCCGGGAATGGTGCAGGCGCCCTCTCGGAACGCGCCGACCGTGGCGGCACAGAGCACGGCTGCCTCCGGCCCGTGTCCCCGCACGTCCCCGATCAACACACGCGGTCCGTAGGGCGATTGCACCAGGTCGTACAGATCGCCGCCGAGGCCGATCCCCGAGACAGCCCGGTACAGGGAGGAGAAGCCGATCCCGCTGACCTCCGCCCTCAATGGGCGCAGTACCGCATCCTGCGAGCGCTGTGCGACACGGGTCAGCTCGGCTTCCCGCCTGACGCGACGGTGCGCGCCGTGGACAGCCGCACCACCGATGATGACCAGCAGGAGGCTGTCGAGGGCGACGGCCGACGGGGAGACCCGGGCGCCGTACATGCCGGCGGCGACGGTGAGCACGACACACCAGACGACGATGTGCGCGGTGGCCTTGGGCCCTTTGCGGACACTGATCACGACGGGGCCGACGAGCAGGAGACCTGGCATCAGGCGCCACTCCGTGACGGCTCCGACGGCTATCAGGGTTCCGCCGGTCAGAAGCACCCACGCCTCCGGAGCTCGGCACACCGGGTATCCACTTCGTCGAGCCGCAACAGCTCCGCCCCCTCGCGTTCTTACGTTCTGTGAGCGGGAGAGTAGTCCGGGTCCTCGCCGAAGACGGTGGTGACGGTGAGTTTGGCCAGAGGTGCCGCGAAATGGCAGCTCGTGAACGGAAGCCGTCGCAATCTGTTACGGCATATGCCGGGCAGGCGTACGGAGGCGGATGCGGTGGGATCAGACTTCCCCTGCACGAAAGGGAGTTCCCGGTCGCCACTCCCGTCACCCACAATCACCGAAGTCGAACGGCAGGCCACCCGCGACTTCCTCACCGACCACCAGCCCGCCGACCTGCCCTGCGACACCCACGGAAACCGCCGCAACACGTCACCCCTCCCTTTGAGTACCGGCATCCCTTTGAGTACCGGCGGGTCATGTCAGGCGGCCCCATGGAACAGCGGGTACGGCCACCGCGCCTGCGCCGTCTGCTGCACCTCGGGCAAGCAACTGGCCGGCGGAAAGGGGAGGCTTCGGCCCGCGTGCCGCGGCTGACCCATGTCCCGCGCGTACCGCTTTGGGGGCGGTTGACGTGAGACGGCGTCAGGGGCGGCCACGGATCACGCTGTGGGGGCCGAGACGTGCGGTGACGAGGGATGCCACTGGGGCGTGCCTGCGGAAGAGGTGAGGTTGTTGCGTTCCCTCAGTGCTCTGGTGGACGGCCAGGGACCGTCCACCGTGCAGGCCCTGACCGGTATCGCTGCCGAGCGGCGCGCTGTCTCACCAGGGCCTCGCGGTTCACTGTCGAGACCCGGAGCGCGGAGGGTGCCTGGCGGATGCCGTCGCAGCCGCGCGTGCTGCAGAACGCGGTCGTGGCCTGCTCCCTGGCGCACGTCCAGGAGGAACGGGCTGCACGGGTGCCATCTCCCCGTCACGGACCAGGAATTCGTGACCCGCACCCGCACACGCTCGCTGACCCTCGCCCGCCGGGCCCGCCCGGTGACACGGGTCGCGGACCTCGCACGCCACACGGCAGGCACCCTGCCCATGGCCATCGCCTCGGCCCACGACGGCCACGTCGTCCGCGCCGGGCCGGCCGCAACCGGGCTGGACAGCCTGTTCCACACCATCGTCGCCCGCGAACACGTCAGCCGCCTCAAGCCCGCCCCGGACGCCTACCTCAGGCCGCCATGGAACTGACCACGCCCCCCAGCCGACGCCTGGCCTTCGAGAACACCAAGGCGTCGGCGGCCTGGCCCACCGCGTATGCCTCGACCAGGGCGGGGCGGACTCCGGTGCGGCCTGGTGTCCGAAGAGCGTCTCGGCGTCGGCCTTGCACCAGACGGCCAGGTTGTCGGCCGAGCCCCAGGACGCCGGACCTGTCGGCAGACGGCCCGGTTACACATCCACCGGAGGTACGCACCCGCTCGCCCCCAAGGCAGAGGAGGCGGCCGGGTCCTCGGTGCACGCAACCCGGGCAGACTGCTACCTCGTGCGGTGGGTGATCGTGCAGTTCATGGCGTCGAGGGTGAGGGTGTCACCGCCGGCGGTGCCGGTCAGGGGCTCTACGAGGGTGAAGTGCGCGCCGCGGGGCGGGAACTCCTTCGCGGCCGGGTCCCGCAGCAGCATGTGAGGGGCGCCCTTGCCGGTGAGGTTCAGGGGGCTGCCGTTGGCGGTGGTCGCGGTCAGCGGGACGGCGAAGGTGACCTGTGCGGGGAAGAACAGGCCGAGGTAGGACCGGAAGAAGGTGACCGGGTCCCGCTGGAACTCGACGCTCAGCTGGGGCCATTTCAGCGGGTTGAAGAACAGCTCCCCGAAACGGCGCACCAGCCGGTCGGGGTCGGAGGGCACGATGCTTCCCAGAGCCGGGGGCGCGGCGGGGGCCAGGGCCAGGGAACGCAGAGGGGCCGCGGGGTCGGCGAACGTGCCGGTGAACGCGGTGGTGCGCAGGTGCACCCGGATCTCCGGCTTGGCACCGTTCTTCCGGGACGGGGAGGGGCCCTCGCTGATCGTCCACGCCAGTTCACCGCGGGCGGCACTGGTGGTACGGGCGGTGCCGCGGAGCAGGGCGGCCTGCGGGGCGGCCCAGTCGGCCTGCCCCGCGGCGCCGTACACCGTCTTCAGGGCGAGGGCGAAGAACTGGCCGGGATCTGTGGAAGGGCAGCGTCGCAGCGGCACCGGCCGGGGCGGCGCCGGCCGCTACGGCCTGGGCCGCACTGACGCCTGCCACAGCGGCGGCCAAAGCCACGGCCGTGGTGCCGCGCAGAAAGGACCGACGGTCAGGATGGTGCGAAAGCTTGTGGTTCATGCCTGTATCCGACCGGAAGTCGCCCTGCAGATGCGGGAGGCGCTCCGACGAGCACACGCACACGCCCAGCCGCGCTCCGTGCCGCGCCCGGAGGCTCAGTACGGGCTTCTGCTGGCATGGCCATCGGCCATGGGTGATGTCCTTCGGGTGGAGCGAACCGGCACCTGCTCGGTTGACGTGCCGGTTGGGCCAGGGGCTGGTCCATCAGCGTTGGGAGACTCCGTTGCTCCACCGGTCGGTGAGGTCGACGACGTAGCGGCAGTGAGGGTCGCGGGGAGGGCGGTGAGTGCCCCACCGGGCTGTACTTCGGCCCCGATGACCCCGGGGATGTCGTCGCTGTCCAGGGAGAGGCGCAGTAGCCCGGCTTCCCGGAACAGACGAGGCTCTTCTCTGCCCGATGTGACGATCAGGTCGGTCGCCGCCGATCTGGGGATCAACCCGGAGACCTTGCGGAACTGGGGAGGGCCGCCGGAGCAAGCCGTCCACGCGGACGCAGGACGCAGGAACCGGCCCAGCCGTCGGCCCCGCTCGAAGCGGAGAACGCGGCCCTGCGCAGGAGAGTCCGTGAGGTCGAGGAGGAACGCGAGATCCTGCGGAAGGCTGCGCAGTATTTCGCCGGGGAGACGCGCTGGTGAACCGCTTCCAGTTCGTCGCCGACCACCAGCGCCGCCACGGCGTGAAGCGGCTGTGCTCCTTCCTCGGCATCGCCCGCTCAGCTTCTACTACCGGCGCCGGACAGCCGCGGGTAGGGCCGCCCGGCCGGCCTCCGACGCGAAGCCGGCCGCCCGGATACGGGCCGTCCACCGAGAATCGGACGACATCTACGGAGTACCGCGGATCACCGCTGAAGTGCGCGAGGACGGCGGCCCGGCCGTCCACCGCAAACGCGTCGCCAGAGTCATGCGAGCCTTCGGGACCGAAGGGGTCCGGTTGCGCCGCCGACACCGCGCCACCGTCCCCGACCCGGCCGCGGCCAAGGCGCGCCGGGCCTGATCGCCCGCGACTTCACCGCATGCGAGCCGAACACGAAGCACGTCGGCGACATCACCTACCTGCCCCTCGACGCCGGGAAGTTCTGCTGCCTGGCGTCCGTCATCGACCTCGCCTCCCGCCGCCTTGTCGGCCCGGCGATCGCCGACCACCTGCACGCGGATCTCGTGACCGACGCCCTGGCCGCGGCGATCCGTACCCGCGGCAGCCTCGCCGGATCAATCATGCGCACCGACCACGGAGCCCCGTACACAAGACGAGCGCCAGGCCCGACTCGACGCCTTCCGACGGCTCCACCGCGACAACACCCGCCGCCGGCACTCCCGCCTCGGCCGACGATCACCGATCGCCTTCGAGAACGTCTTCCACCTCACACCAACGACGCTCGCACGAGCCGCATAACCCGTGTTCAGGATTCGGGGTCGAGGCCCGAGAACCTGATGACCACCCGACTCACGCCGAACAGGTCACCCATGGCCGATCGGCTTGGTAAGAAGGATCCCGTGGAGGATCAATTCGCTGCGGCAATACGCCGGTTACGCTTACGCGCGGGACTGACCCAGGAAGCCCTGGCCGAACGTTCCGGCGTGTCGGTCAGCACGATCCGCGGCATGGAAACCGGCAGACGCCGCAATCCGCAGTTCGCGTCGGTGCGTCAACTCGCCGCCGCGCTCGACCTGCAGCCGACGGAACAGGACGAACTGCTGGCCGCGGTGGGCGCGGCTGAGCACTCGGTGCTCCCGGCCCCGCGCCAGCTTCCGGCCCCACCGGCCCCGTTCGTGGGCCGCCGCCACGACTTGGAGCGGCTCGACGCCACACTGCGCTCCGGTTCGGGCACCGTGGTCCTCTCCGCGATCGCCGGAGCCGGCGGGGTGGGCAAGTCCTGGCTGGCCCTGCACTGGGCGCACCGCAACGCCGACCGGTTCCCCGACGGGCAACTCTTCGTCGATCTACGGGGTTTCAGTCCCGACGGCGGTCCGATGGACCCGTCCGTGGCCGTACGCGGATTCCTGGACGCGCTGGGCGTCGAGCCCAGCCGCATCCCCGTCGCCCCGCACGCGCAAGCGGCTTTGTTCCGCAGCCTGGTGGCGGACAAGCGGATGCTGCTGGTACTCGACAACGCAGCCGACACCGCCCAGGTCATTCCTCTGCTGCCGGGCGGCGACACCTGCACCGTGGCGGTCACCAGCCGCAACCGGCTGTCCGGCCTGATCACCGGCCACGGCGCCCATCACCTGGCCGTCGGCACTCTCACCGACACGGAGGCCCGTGGGCTGCTCACCGCCCGGCTCGGCGCCGTACGGATCGACGCCGAATCCGCAGCGGTGGACGAACTCGTCCGTCTGTGCGGCGGGTTTCCGCTGGCGCTGAGCATCATCGCCGGCCGCGCCCACACCCATCCGCAACTGTCTCTGGCCGACCTCGCCGGCGAACTGCGCGACAGCGCACTGGATGTACTCGACGACGCCGACCCGGCCGCGAGCCTGCCCGCCGTGCTCTCGTTGTCCCACCACGCGTTGAGCGACGAAGAGGCCGAAGTGTTCGGGCTGCTCGCGATCGCCCCCGGCCCCGACGTGAGCCTTCCCGCCGCCAAAAGCCTGAGCGGCCTCAGCCTCAGCCGGACCAGGACCGTGCTGCGGAGGCTGGAACAGGCCTCACTCATCAGCCAGGACGCCGTCGGCCGCTCTCGCATGCACGACCTGATCCGCCAGTACGCCGACACCGCCCACCGTACGGCCGGTGCCACACGGCAGGCAGCGCTGCGGCGGGTCCTCGACTTCTACACCCGCACCGCGTACGCCGCGGAGCGTCTCCTGGACCCCCACCGGGACCCCATCGAACTCGACCCGCCCGTGTCCGGCTCCCACCCCCAGACACTCGCCGACATCCCCGCAGCGATGAAGTGGTTCGACACCGAGCACCGGAATCTGCTCGCCGCCCAGCAGACCGCCGTCACGCACGCCTCGCACCGCACGGCGTGGCAGCTGGCATGGACGCTGAACACCTTTCACTACCGGCGAGGTCACCGCCACGATCAGCTCGCCGTGTGGCAGATCGCGGTCGACTCCGCGGGGCAACTGCCCGACCCCGGCGCCCAGATCCTCACCCATCGACTTCTCGGCCGCGCCCACGTCGTGCTCGGGCACCACCAGGAGGCGATCGGAGCCCTGCACCAGGCCCTCTCCCTGAGCGAGCAGCACCACGACCGCGCCCTCCAGGCCCACGCGCACTACACGCTCGCATCGATCTGGCCGGACGACCGGCGGGCTCTGGACCATGCCAGACGCGCACTGGACCTCTACCGCGGTTTCGATCGGCCGATCTGGGAGGCCAACGCGCTCAACGCCGTGGGCTGGTTCGCCGCGCGCCTCGGCGACCACGCCACCGCCCGCGAGAACTGCCGGGCCGCCCTCACCCTCTTCCAGCGCCACCGGGACCTGGGCGGCCAAGCACAGACCCTGGACAGCCTCGGCTACATCGACCACCACAGTGACCACCACCAAGACGCTGTCCAGCACTACAGCCAGGCCCTCAGTCTGTACCGCGACCTCGGCAACACCTACGAAACCGCCGACACCCTCGACCGGCTGGGCCATGCCCACGCCGCCCCGGGCCACCACGACCAGGCCCTTGCCGTGTGGCGAGAAGCACGGGACCTGTACCGACAACAAGGACGTGATGACGAGGCCGAGCAGGTACAGCGACAGCTCGACGGCCTCGACGGCCCCGACGAAGAGAGCAACCCGCACAGCCCCCGTTGACCTTCCGCGGCTCACCCGCCGATCCGCCGCATCAGCGTGTGTCTTGCCCCCCCCATTACCGTTTTCGTTGGCTCCGCAACGGAGCTTCCGGCCTCCGGGACCGGCATGACTTCCCCCCCTTGTTGACCATGATCCGGGG
>NZ_JBSGZD010000121.1:0-21685 GCF_053610825.1 Streptomyces sp. NPDC054863
CCGCCCCACCCCTCCCGTTCACTGCTGCCTGCCGCGGGCCACCGCGGTCAGCCCTGCTGCCCGCCGAGGGCCACCGCGATCAGCCCTGCTGCCCGCCGCGGGCCACTGCGATCAGCCCTGCTGGTTCGTCTTCCGGCGGCGTGCGACGAAGACCGCGCCCGCGCCGAGCACGAGCGCCGCGCCTGCCGCGAGGGCGAGCTGCGAGGTGCCCTCCGCGCCGGTCGCGGCGAGGCTGCCGTCGGTGGTCACCGGGACCGTGGACGCGCCGCCCTGCGGGACCGGGACCTGCGTGGGGTTCTTGACCGGGGTGGACGTGGCGTCGTCGACCTTGCCGGGCTTGCTGCCCGCGGCGAGGATCGAGAAGGTGTACTCCTGCATCTCGTTGCCGCCGCAGGAACCGTTCTCGTTCCAGTAGTCACCGGCGACGAAGGCGATGCCGTCGGCGGCCGGGGCCTTCTTGTCGACCGTGAGACGGAGCTTCAGGTCGGCGGACTTACCGGCCTTCAGGTTCGTGACGGTGCCCGCGTACTGGGCCTCCCCGACGTCCTTCCAGTCGGAGGAGCCGGCGCCGGCCGACTGCAGGTGCAGCAGGTCGCCGATGTCGTTGTAGTCGGACTTGCTGCCGCCGTAGACCACGGCGAACGGCTTGACCTCGTCGAGGTCCTTGCCGGTGCTGTTGGTGACGCGGAGGGTGAAGTTCACCGTCGTACCGGCGACGATCTTGGACGGCAGGCCGACCAGGGTGGTGCCGAGCGGTGCGCCGACCTTGCAGTCCTCGCCGACGGGCGGCTTCGTCGGGTCGACCGGCGGCTTCGTGGGGTCCACCGGGGGCTTGGTGGGGTCGACCGGCGGCTTCGTCGGGTCGGGCTTGGCGGCCTCGTCCTGCGCGGCCTTCAGCGCCTTGTCCGCGGCGTCCTTGTCGGCCTTGGCGTTGGTCGCGGTCGCGGTCGCGGAGTTGAGGGTGCGGAACGCGTCGACCCGGGCGTCGTCAAGGGCCTTCCTGGCGTCCTTGAACGCGCCGTCGGCCGTTTCCTTGGCGGTGGCCGCCGCCGTGGCTGCCGACTCCGCGTCCGTCACGGCCTTCTCCGCCGCGGTCCGGTCCGCCGGGGGAGCGTCCGTCGGCAGCTTGGCCAGCGCGGCCTTGGCCTCGGTGACCGCCAGGTCGGCCGTGGTCTTCGCGGTGCCCGCCTGTTCGGCGGCCTTCTTCGCCTCGGCGGCCTTCACCGCGAGCGGTGTGGTGTCGGCCGTCACGGCCTCCACCGCCGCCTGAGCCGTGGCCACGGCGGCCAGCGCCTCGTCGTACTTCTTCTGCGCGGCCTCGGCCGCCTTGGCGAGCTTGGCAAGCTCGTCCTTGGTGGGCTTCTGGGCCTGTGCCTGCGCGGGCGGCGTCGGGTCGGCGGCGAACGCCGGGCCTGCCGAGAGCAGCAGGACGGGCGTGGTGACGGCGGCGGCCACGGCCGTCGCGAGCATGCGGCGAATCTTCACGCGAGCCCTTTTCTGGGTGTGAGCAACGAAGGAACAAGCAAAGGAAAAGAGAGTGGGGCGCCGTGCGGAGCTCTGCTCACGCGGGCGGCAGCTTCGTGATCGTACGACCGGGAAACCGCCCGGAGAAGGGGAATTCGACGCCCGGCACAAGGGCGGAAGAACAACCGGCGACGCGAATCAGAGCATTCGGGACAGTTGCCCACGGTCCCGGTGTTTTCTCTGTGATGTGATTAACACCCGGGTGTTCAGGACTGCTTGGCGAATTCGGCCCTGGCGACCTCCCGCGCCGCGTGCGCGAAGGTCCGTACCGCGCCCGTCTCGTCGCCCGCCCGCCACACCAGCCCGTGCCCGACCGGCTCCGCGTCCGCGAAGGGCACGAAGCTGATGCCGGGGCGCGTGTAGTACGTCGCCGTGTGCGCGGCGGCCAGCAGCGCGCCCCTTCCGGCCGCCACCAGCACCAGCGCCTCCTGCATGTTGGTCACCGCCGGGCCGCGCGC
The DNA here is from genome assembly GCF_053610825.1 of Streptomyces sp. NPDC054863. NCBI lineage: Bacteria > Bacillati > Actinomycetota > Actinomycetes > Kitasatosporales > Streptomycetaceae > Streptomyces > Streptomyces sp. NPDC054863. The sequence goes on from NZ_JBSGZD010000121.1 coordinate 1,983, forward strand.
GATGGCCAGGCCGCCGGGCGTGCGGCTCGGCGCGAGGTACTCCTGCCAGTACTCCGGCAGCTCCCCGATCGCCGGCAGCAGGGGCACTCCGGCGAGGTCCTCCAGGGAGAGCGAGGCGCGTGCCGAAAGCGGATGCCCCGAGCCGATCGCCAGCACCCTCTGCTCGGTGAGGAGCGGGGCCGCGCTCGTCCCCAAATCGGCTTCTTTGGCCGGGAATTCCGTCAGCTGTACGTCGAATTCTCCGCTGCGCAACTGTCCATAGGGGTCGGCGAGCGGCACCTCGCAGATTTCCACCGCCAATTGGGGATGGCTGATCCGCAGCACGTCTGCCGTCTTCATGACGATTTCCCCGGCCAATGGGCTGGAGAATCCGACATTCAGGGTCGCGTCAATGCCGCGTGCGGTCTCGACCGCCCGGGCGAGGGCCTCGCCGATCGCCCGGTGGTGCGGCTCCAGGTCGCCGCGCAGCTGCCGGCCGAGCGCGGTGAGGCCCACCCGGCGGCTCGTACGGACGAACAGGGGCGCGCCGACGCGCCGCTCCAGGCGGGCCAGCAGCTGGCTGACGCGGGCGCGGGAGAGGCGCATGCGGTCGGCGGTGCGGCCGAAGTGCAGCTCCTCGGCGAGGAGGAGGAAGCATTCGAGTTCGTCGCGTTCCATGGAGTGCTCCCGGGGCGGATCGGCGGGCCCGGTGGGTCCGGTGGGTCCGGGCCCGGCAGGTCCGGTGGGTCGGGCGGGACCGGTGGGGCGGGCGGGCCTGCCGGATCGGTAAGCCCAGTTGAACGAACGTTGCTTTCTTCGGCGTTGTTCCTGGTGCGCGCCCCGCCGAAGGTGAACGAGTGACCACATCGCCCGCTCTCCGAGCCGCATCACTCACCATGTCCACCCGCCAGTGGGGCGTCCTGCTCGTCCTGTGCGGGGCCATCTTCCTCGAAGGCATCGACATCGCCATGCTCAATGTGGCGCTGCCCTCCATCCGGGCCGATCTCGGGCTCTCCACCGGCCAGTTGCAGTGGGTCATGAGCGCGTACGTCCTGGGCTACGGCGGCTTCATGCTGCTCGGCGGACGCGCCGCCGACCTCTTCGGGCGGCGCCGCATGTTCGTCCTGTGGCTCGCGGTCTTCCTGGTGTTCTCCGGGCTCGGCGGGTTCGCGGACGACGGCTGGATGCTGGTCGCCGCCCGCTTCGTGACCGGGGTCGCGGCGGCCTTCATGACCCCGGCGGGGCTGTCGATCATCACCACCGGTTTCGCCGAGGGCCCGCAGCGCAACAAGGCACTGCTCATCTACTCGGGCACCGCTGCGGGCGGCTTCTCCATCGGGCTCGTCGTGGGCGGGCTGCTCACGTCGTTCGGCTGGCGCTGGGTGTTCTTCGCGCCGGTCGTGCTGTCGGCGCTGATCCTGGTGGCCGCGCTCGCGCTCGTACCGAAGACTCCCCGCCCGGAGCGGACGCGACGGGCAACGGGACAGCGCCTCGATCTGGCGGGCGGGGTCACCGTGACCGCCGCGATCGTGACGCTGGTGCTCGGGGTGGAGCGTGCCGCGCACACCGCCCCCGGCCGGACCGCGGCCACGCTCGGCGCCGGACTGGCCCTCCTGGTGGGCTTCGTACTCATCGAACGGCGGGTGGAGCGGGCGGGCGGCACCCCCGTCGTACGCCTCGGCATCTTCCGCTCGGAGAAGGGCGCGCGGGGAGGCGCGCTGGTCCGCGCCAACCTCTCCGGGCTGCTCCTGGCGGCCGGATTCTTCGGGTTCCAGTTCCTGGTCGTGCTCTACCTCCAGGAGCTGCGCGGCTGGTCCACGCTGGAGACCAGCTTCGCGATGCTCGTCATCGGGCTGGACGCGGTGCTGTCGCCGACGCTCACCCCCCGGCTGGTGGCGCGGTTCGGCAACGCCCGGGTGATCTTCGGCGGGGTGCTGGCGGCGGCTCTCGCGTACGCGCTGTTCCTGCCGGTGGCAGCGGACTGGACGTACCTGGCGATGTTCCCGAGCATGCTGCTGCTCGGGCTGGCGTTCTCGCTGACGTACGGGCCGATGACGATCGTGGCGACCGAGGGCGTCGACGAGTCGGAGCAGGGGCTGGCGGGCGGGCTCTTCTACACGTCGTTCCAGTTCGGCGCCGCGCTCGGGCTCGCGGGGGCCACCGCGGTCAACGTGGCCGCCACGAGCGGGAGTTCACCGGCCGATCTGCTCGACGGGTACCACGCGGCACTGTGGGTGCCGCTCGGTGCGGCGGTGCTGGGGGCGGCCGTGGGCGCCTTCGGACTCCGCGACCGTACGGGGCGGGGGGCCGGCGGTGAAGCTGTCGCAGGCGGGACGGCCGGGGCCGCCTTGCCCGAGGCCGTCTCCCCCGCCGTCACCCCGTCCGCACCCGAGGGAGCTCCGGCAGCGCACGGTACTTCCGCCGCCCGCTGATCGCGTACGCCCCTGCCCCGAGCAGCGCGCCGAGGACCGGGGCCAGCCGGTACGCGGCGAGGTGCGCGGTGTGTCCGCAGCGCAGGGCCGGGCCGCCGCTTGTGTGCACCCAACTTGGTTCGCACACAACCCGGGTGACACAAGAGCGCCATTCGGCCGCTCTCGCGCGCCCGTCACGAGGCCCGCCAGCAGAATCCCGGGTGTGAGTTGTGACGCAGGCATTCCCAGACGCTCCAGGAGTCGCTAGCTTCCCCTCACATTTTGTTCGCACCGAGAGGACTCCTGTGAACGCTTCGTCCCGCAGTCGCAGAGCCATGGCCGCCGTGGCGTCCCTGGCCATCGCCACGCCCCTCCTGCTCGCCGCCGCCTCCCCCGCCACCGCGCAGCGCAGCGGCTCCGACCCCGCGAAGGACGCCGCCAAGCTCGCGAAGAAGCTGGTGGCGGACTCTTCCGGGGAGGGCGCGTACCAGCACCTGAAGCAGTTCCAGGCGATAGCGGACTCGGCGGGCGGCAACCGTGCCGCGGGCTCGCTGGGCCACGACGCCTCGGGGGCGTACGTCTTCGGCCTGCTGAAGAAGGCGGGCTACGACGTCCACTACGAGAAGTTCGACTTCACGTACATCGAGACGCAGGCGGAGAAGCTCACCGTCGACACCCCGGCGCCCCGCGACGTGAACATCATCGCGATGTCGTACACGAAGTCCACGCCCGTCGGTGGCCTGAAGGCAGCGGTCGGGCACGTCCCCCTCGACGCCACCACCGGCTGCGAGGCGGGTGACTACGCGGCCGGGTTCACCGGCAAGATCGCCCTGATCCAGCGCGGCGGCTGCTCGTTCGCACAGAAGCAGGCCACCGCGGCGACGGCGGGCGCGGTCGGCGCGATCATCTACAACAACGTGGCCGGTGCCCTCAACGGGACCCTCGGCAGCCCCGAGGACGCCAAGCTCCCCACCGGCGGCATCACCCAGGCCGACGGCCAGGCACTGGCCGCCGACATCGCCAAGGGCCCGGTCACGGTCACCCTGGACATCCGCCAGCTCCAGCAGGTCAAGACCACCCGCAACGTCATCGCCGAGACCAAGGGCGGCAACGCGGACAGGACCGTCATGCTGGGCGCGCACCTGGACTCGGTCGCCGAAGGCCCGGGCATCAACGACAACGCCTCCGGCTCGGCGGGTCTGATCGAGGTCGCCCTCAAGCTGGCGAAGGCGACCAAGGACGGCAAGAAGCCCGCCAACAAGGTGCGATTCGCCTGGTGGTCGGCGGAGGAGCTGGGCCTGCTCGGCGCCGAGGACTACGTCGCCAAGCTCACCCCCGAGCAGCGCAAGAAGATCGCGCTCTACCTGAACTTCGACATGATCGGCTCGCCGAACTTCGGCCAGTTCGTGTACGACGGCGACAACTCGGACGGCGTCGGCTCCCCGGCAGGCCCGGAGGGCTCCGCCCAGATCGAGAAGGGCATCAACGACTTCCTCGACAGCAAGAACTTCCCGCACGAGGGCACCGACTTCGACGGCCGCTCGGACTACGGCCCGTTCATCGGCGTCGGCATCCCCTCGGGCGGCACCTTCACCGGCGCGGAGGGCATCAAGACGCCGGCGCAGGCGGTCAAGTTCGGCGGTGAGGCGGGCGTCGCGTACGACAAGTGCTACCACTCCAAGTGCGACGACATCACCAACATCAACAAGAAGGCGCTCGACATCAACGTCGACGTCATCGCGAACGCGGTCGGCACCTACGCGCACGACCTGAACTCCCTCTCCAAGCCTGTCGTCTCGAAGCCGACGACCGGCGGTGACAGCGGGAGCGGCGGTCACGGCGGCCACGGTCACGAGGGCGTGACCAGCTAGTACGGGAACCGGCAGCGGGGTGCGGGGCCCACAACTCCCCGTACTCCGCCCGGTGTTTCACGTGAAACAACGACTCAGCACGGTTTCACGTGAAACAGCGACCCACCTCCGCCCTCGCGATCTTCTCCGGAGGTCCCAGGTCCTCCGCCGCCTCCACGTCCGTCCACCACCGCGGCAGCCAGGGCGCGACGCAGGTCAGAGCTCCATCGGCCCGCCGTGGGCGGCCACCGCGTCCCGTACCGCCCCGATGTACGCCTCGGAGCGGGCGTTCGTGCCGCCCGTACGCCACACCAGGGCGACCTCGCTGTTCGGCACGTCGGCGAGCGGGACGTAGGCCAGGTCGGGGCGGGAGTGGTACGTCGCCACCGAGGCGACGACCGGCGACACGCCCTGGCAGGCGGCGATCATCGACAGCATCTCCTGGAACGTCGACACGTCCTGGCCGCGCTCCAGGACCGCCCCACCGGGCGTCCGGCGCGGGACCTGGGCGTCCCACCAGTACGCCGGGGCCCCTCCGGTCACACCGAAGAAGCGCTCCCCCGCCGCCTCCTCCAGCGACACCGTCTTCTGGTGGGCGAGCGGGTGGTGGCAGGGGACCGCCAGCACCCGGGACTCGGACACGACCGTCGGGCCCACCGTCAGGTCGGGTTCCTCCACCGGAAGCCGGGTGAAGAGCACGTCGACCTCCCCCGCCCGCAGCGCTCCCAGCGGGTCCGCGAACTGCACCTCCCGCATCCGGACCTCGCACCCCGGTGCGCGCTCGCGGAAGGTCCGCTGGATGTCGCGGGTGAGCTGGCCGGCCCCCGAGCCCAGGAATCCGACGTTCAGGACGCCGTCGATGCCGCGCGCGGCGGCCATGGCGCGCTGGACGACCGCCAGCATCTGCGCGTGCAACGGGCCGAGTTCGGCGTGCAGTTGACGCCCGAGGGGGGTCAGGCCCACGCTGCGGCTGGTGCGGTCGAAGAGCGGGGCGCCGATCTTCCGCTCCAGGCGCTTGAGGACCTGGCTGACCCGGGCCTGCGAGACGAGCAGCTTCTCCGCCGTGCGTCCGAAGTGCAGTTCCTCGGCCAGGGTCAGGAAGATCTCCGTCTCGTGCCGTTCCATCACCGCCACACACCCCCGTGCGTCCCGCCGCCGAGCGGATCGATTGCGCTGAGTTATCGATCGTTGCATGAATCGGCGTTGTTCGGGGCGGGACGGCGGGAGATCTTTGAGGAGTCCGGTTCGGACTCGCCACCGAAGACCAACTCCCTTGGAGATGCCGTGCTTTCACGTGCCCGCAAGTCCGCCATCGCCGTCACCGTCGCCCTCGCGGTGAGCGCCGGAACGACCGCCGTGGCGGTGGACCGTACGGAATCCTCCCCCTCGACACGGAAGGCCGCCGCGAAGAACGCCCCCGCCTGGACGGCGGGCTGGGCCGCCTCCCCGCAACGCCCCTCCGTCAGCTTCAAGCCCAACTGGTCGGAAGCCGGTTTCGACAACCACACCTTGCGCCAGGTCGTCCGCGTCACCGCCGGCGGCACGCAGGCCCGCATCCGCCTCTCGAACGCGTACGGCACCGCCCCGCTCCAGGTGGAGCGCGCCACCGTGGCCCGTACGGACGAGGGCGCGGCCGTCAGAGCGGGCACCGTACGCGAACTCACCTTCGGCGGACGGAAGTCGACCGCGGTCCCGGCGGGCGGCCAACTCTCCAGCGACCCGGCCCGGCTCGGCCTCACCGCGGGCGACCAGGTCTCCGTCACCCTCTACCTCAAGCGGACGACCGGCCCCGCGACCTTCCACGCCCAGTCCTTCACCGACTCCTACCGGGCCACCGGCGACCACGCCGCCGACGGCTCGGCCGCCACCTTCACGGAGTCCACCGAGTCCTGGTACTTCCTCTCGGGCGTCGACGTCAGCGGAAAGGACAAGGTGGGCGGAGCGGCCGGCGTCAGCGGTACGAAGCAGCAGCGGGGCGCCATCGTCCTCTTCAGCGACTCCGTCACCGACGGCTTCGCCTCCACCCCGAACGCCGACCGCCGCTACTCCGACGCCCTCGCCGCCCGCCTGAAGTCCCTGGGCAAGCCCCGCCCGGTCCTGAACTCCGGCATCGGCGGCAACCTCGTCCTCAACGACTCCGCCTGGTACGGCGAGCGCGCCACGAACCGCTTCTCCCGCGACGCCCTCGACCTCCCCGGCGTCGGCACGGTCGTCGTCCTCGAAGGCCTCAACGACATCGGCTACCGGGAGACGAACACCCGGCCCACCTACAAGCCCGCCCCGGACATCACCGGCCGCGACCTCATCAACGGCCACCAGGAGCTGATCCGGCAGGCCCGCGCGAAGGGCGTCCGCATCGTCGGCGCGACCCTGCTCCCGCTCGGCGGCTCCGACCACTACGGCAAGCGTGCCGCAGTGGCGAGCGACGAGTTCAACGCGTGGGTGCGCACCTCGGGCGCGTACGACGCGTACGTCGACTTCGACAAGGCCCTCGCCGACCCGGCCGACCCGGAGCGCATCAACCCGGCCTTCGACAGCGGCGACCACCTGCACCCCAACGACGCGGGCTACCGCGCGATGGCCGACGCCCTGGACCCCGCCGCGCTGTGAACCACCAGCGGTACGGGGCCGTGGGCCGCGACGGCCCGGGGGCTCAGGCCGCCAGCCCCAGCGCCAGGGCCCCCACCACCGGAGCCACGTACACCAGCGGGAACGGGATGTGCGCGTACCAGCGGGCGCGGACCACGGTGACGACCGCCCCGGCGAAGTACAGGACCAGGCCGATCCCGGCCGCGAGCCCGATCGCCGGCACCGCCAGCCCCACCAGCAGTCCGACCGCGCCGGCCGCCTTGGCCGCCGCCAGCCGAGGGAGCCAGGCCTGCGGGACGCCGTAGTCCTTCATCGGCTCCACGGCCCACTTGGCGCCGAAGGCGGCCGAACCGGCCGAGAAACCGACCATGACAGCGGCGACGACGGTCACGACAACGTAGGTGCTCGACATGGCGGGGCTCCTCATCAGGCGAACTCAGGTCATCAGGCGTACTCCGCAGCGGACTGTCTACCCGCTCCGGCCGGGCCGCTCGGCCCGTACACCCCTATGACTCGCCGCCCCGCGGAAGTGTGACCGCCCGGCGGAGAAACTTTCGCGAGCCCCGTGGCACCCCTTACGCCACCGCAGCCGACCGCGCCGGACACAGGTCGAAGTGGCTGATCCGGCAGGTGTCCGCCGGTATCGCCGAACCGAGGTTGACAGCCGTCCCGTCCCCCGCGATCCGCCACCGCTTGCCCGCAGGAACGGACCCCACCACCCGCTCCCCCGGCTCGATCAGAATCCACTTCCCGCGCACCGTCCGGTGCCACTCGGCCGCCGCCCCGCACCGCTTGCACGACGTGCCCCCGGAGGTACGCGGATCGGGAACGGCCCGCAACTGCCGCGCCGCAGAGCCCAGTTCCATGGCGGTGCTCGCCAGCACCTCGGCGAGCAGCACCGGCTCCCGCCCACCGTCGGCCCGCTCGCACGCCGCACACACGGCCCGCCCCAGCACCGGCCGCCACCTGCCCTGCGGCCCGCCGCACGCCTCACATCCGTACGAAGAAATCATGCCCCCCACCCGCAAACCACGTCGTTTACAGCTGACGTGAAGAATGCTTCCACAGGGGTCTGACAATCAGTCCTGGCAGCAGAATCCGCCCGGACGGATCAGGTCCGGTGCCGCGACGTGCTCCCGCTTCCCCTCCCGACCGGCGCCCTCATCGGCCTCCTGCGCGTCAGCCCCTCTTCACTTCCACGAACCGCTCCCGCCCCAGCAGCACGCCGAACACCCCCACCGGCATCCGCACCAGCGCCCGGAACGCCGCCGCGCTGCGTCCCGTGCCCCACACCTGCGACCGGTGTGCGGCCAGCGCCGCCTGTTTCCGGGCGGCGTAGCGGCGGGCGTCGATGGTGTGGGTGACGGTGGCGCGCGGGGTGTACCCGATGCGCAGCATCGCGGTGCGGACGCTGCGGGGCGAGCGCAGCAGGGACGTCGCACGGAGCAGGCGGAGCGGTGCGGTGCGGGGGACGGCGGCCGTCAACACCCGGATGCCACCGGCATGTCGGGCCGCGCGCAGCCCCACTTCATGCGCCCGTACGTGGTCCCGGTGGCCGTAGCCGCCGCCCGCGTCGTGGGTCAGCAGGAGGTCGGCCCCCTCCTCGCGGAGGATCGCGGCCAGGCGTTCGGCCGCCTCCTCCCGTGGGGCCCGCACGAAGCGCTGCCGGTCCGGCGGGTCCGGGTAGAGGTCCTTGCCGTGGCCGCTGTCCGCGTACCCCAGGCACCTGGCCCGAGAGGCTCCCAGCGCGTCACCGCTCGCCCGGAGTTCGTCCAGCCGGACCGGCTCGCCCCGTACGGGACCCATCTCCCCGTCCGTCGCGGACACCAGCACCACCCGGTGTCCCTCCGCCGCCGCGCGGGCCAGCGTGCCGCCCGCGTGCAGGACCTCGTCGTCGGGATGGGCGAAGAACGCCAGGAGTGTGGCCATGGGCACATCCTGACAGCGCGGGGTCCGCCGTATTCTCGGGGGACCACATCCCGCACACCACGGAGCGGAACCCATGGCGGACCAGGCCCAGTTCGAGCAGCACCGCAGTCACCTCCACGCGGTCGCCTACCGCATCACCGGGTCCGTCTCCGACGCCGACGACGCCGTGCAGGAGGCCTGGCTGCGCTGGCACGCCCTCGACGACGGGACCGCCGCCAACCCCCGCGCGTACCTCACCACCACCGTCAGCCGTCTCTGCTACGACCAGCTGACCTCCGCCCGCGCCCGCCGCGAGCGGTACGTCGGCCCGTGGCTGCCCGAGCCGCTGGTCACCGCGCCCGCCGCCGACGGACCCGAGGAGCGCGCCACCCTCGACGAGTCCGTCAGCACCGCCATGCTCACCGTCCTGGAGAGCCTCACCCCGGCCGAGCGCACCGCCTTCGTGCTGCACGACGTCTTCGACGTGCCGTTCCCGGAGATCGCCGGAGCACTGGACAAGTCACCTGCTTCCGTACGGCAGTTGGCGTCGCAGGCACGCAAGCACGTACGGGACGCGAAGCCGCGCCGGTCCGTGGCGCGCGCCGAGCACCGGCGGGCCGTGGACACCTTCCTCGCCGCCGTCACCGGGGGCGGCGACCTCGACGCGCTGCTCAGCGTCCTGGACCCGCAGGCCGTCTGGCGTTCCGACGGCGGCGGGCTCGTCACCGCGGCCCGCAAGCCGGTGCTCGGCGCGGCCAGGGTCGCGATGGTCGCCCAGCGGCTCTACCGCGCGTTCGACCCGGCGACGATGCGCCTGCTCCATTACGACGTGAACGGCGTGCCCGGTCTCGTCCTGGACGGTCCCGCGATCGGCCAGCGGGGCGTACTGGCCTTCACCGTCGGCGAGGACGGACTGATCATCGGCATCGACGTCGTCGTGAACCCGGAAAAGCTCGGCCACCTGGACTTCCAGGCGTTGTAGCCGCATCCACACCCCCTGTGACGGGCGTCACCTCACACTTCCGGCCGCCGCGTCGTCCCCCGTACATGAACACCTTCGAGCAGGCCCAGCAGGACGCGCAGGCCCAGCAGCGCGTCGTCGTCATCGGTGCCGGTTACTCCGGCCTCATGGCAGCCCTCCGGCTGTCCCCGCACGCCCGGGTCACCCTCCTCGACCCCGTCGGCCACCTCACCGAACGCGTCCGGCTCCACGAGGTCGCCGCCGGGCGGCCCGAGTCCGAGGTCACCCACCCGCTCGACCGCTTCCTGCGCCGCACCCGCATCACCCACCACACCGGACTCGCCGTCTCCCTCGACCCCGCCGCGCGCACCGTCACCACCGACACCGGCCGGGTCCTGTCGTACGACCGCCTGGTGTACGCCCTCGGCTCCACCACCCGCCTCCCCGACCGCCACGCCGAACGCCTCTTCACGGCCGAGTCCGCCCCGTCCCTGCACAAGCGCCTGCTGGACGGTCCCGGTCAACTGGCCGTCGTCGGCGGCGGGTTGACGGGCATCGAGATGGCCGCCGAGCTCGCCGAGCGGCACGGCCGCGACTGGCAGGTCCGGCTCCTGACCTCCGGCACGCTCGCCCCCGGCCTCTCCGCGAAGGGCCGCGCCCACCTCCGTAGGACACTCGCCTCGCTCGGCGTGCGCATCGAGGAGGGCCACCGCATCACCGACCCGGACACGGTGGACGCCGACGCGGTCGTCTGGTCGGCGTCGATGGTCCCGCACACCACACTCGCCGCCGACGCCGGACTCGCCCTCAACTCCCTCGGCCGCATCGACGTCGACGCCGCGCACCGGTCCGTCTCGCACCCGGAGATCTACGTCTCGGGAGACGCGGGCGGCACCCACCGGATGTCGTGCGCGGCAGCACTGCCCATGGGGTCGCGGGTCGCGACGTCGATCATCGCGGAGGGACGCGGCAAGGGCCCGGTCGCACAGCCCGTCTCGTACGTCCTCCAGTGCATCAGTCTCGGCCGCCGCAACGGGCTCGTGCAGTCGGTCCGCAGCGACGACTCGCCCCGGGAGCTCGTCCTCACCGGGAAGCCCGCCGCCCTCGTGAAGGAACAGATCTGCGCCTCCACCGTCAAGTCGCTGGCCTTCGCGGCCCGCAGGCCCGGGGCGATCACCCTCACTCCGGGCTTCTGACCGGGCGGACGGCGGAACGACGGCGTACGCGCGAAGGAGGACACGCATACATCCAAAGGGGCATACCAAAGTCACTGCGGCCCCACCCATGGACGGATGGCTGCCCGTCCCCCCGGTGGCTAGGCTTGAAACCCCCACGGGCACCCGACGTGCCCTGCCACGGGGGAAGCCGACGGGGGACCCAGGATGAGCCACGACCAGCCAGTGAATCCAACGGTGTTGGGGTACTCCCGCACCCGTCTCCTGCGCATCCTCGTCGGCTTCCCCGCCGTCGGACTCGGCATCGGCTTCCTGCTGCCGGCGCTCGCCCGCTGGACAGACAGTGCGGCTGCGGGACCGCTGGGCAAGGTGTTCGCCGCCCTCGGGGGCCTGGACCAGCCCTGGCAGATCGCGCTGTGCGCCCTCGCGGCCACCGCCCTCGGACTGCTCGCCGCGTACGTCGCCGTCGCCGACTCGACGCGGGTGACCGTCACGGACGCCTCGCTCGGCATCGAGCCGCGCGACGGCAAGAAGGCGAAGGCCCTGGCGCGGGCGGACGTGGCGGACGTGTACGTCGACGGCCGGGACCTCGTGGTGCTCGACGCGGCGGGCCGCCAGCTGGCCCGCACCCCGCGCCAGGCCTCCCGGCACACGCTCGCCCAGGCGTTCCGCGCCCACGACTACCCGTGGCGCGACTCCCGGCCGGGCGCGTCCGCCCGCACGCCGGTGGCCGCCTGACCGCCTGCCCGTTAAACGTCCGACCGCACGGCGGGGGCCACCTCGTCCCCGGCCCGCGCGCCCGGGGACGTGTAACCACTCCCCCGTACCCACTCCACCAGCCGTTCCTCGAAGGCCCGCGCCGCCGCGCTCCGGTACGCCGACTCCCGGCGCAGCAGCGCGGCCGTCCGCACGGGCAGCGCGGGTTCGACGGGCACGCGCCGCAGCCGGTCGTCATCGGCGGCGATGGGTTCCGGGAGCACGGTCGCCAGAGTGCCCCGGCCGACGACCTCGACCAGAACGCTCAGTGAGTTCGCCTCGACCGCGACTCCGGGGCGGACCCCCTGCCGCTCGAAGTACGCGTCGACGTGCCGACGGGTCGCGAAGTCCCCGCTCAGCAGCGCGAGTTGATGCCCTGCGAGCGACTCCAGCGGGACCACGTCCAGCGCCGCGCACGGATGGCCGGCCCCCACCACCAGCCCCAGCGCCTCCTCGAACAGCGCCGTCGCCGCGACCCCCGCCGCGTGCTCCCCCGTGAAGCCGACCCCCAGATCGAGCCGGTCGTCGAGCAGTTCGGCCTCGATGCGCGCCTGCGTCGTCTCCCGTACGTCGAGCGAGATCCCCGGGTGCCGGGCGCAAAAGTCCGCCACCAGCGGCCCCATCAGATACGTCGTGAACGTCGGCGTCATCGCCACCCGCAGCGTCCCCCGCGACAGGTCCCCCACGTCCAGCACCGCCCGCTCGCCGGCCGCCAGGTCCCGCAACGCCCGGCGCGCGTACGCCGCGTACGCCTCGCCCGCGTCGGTGAGCCGCACCGCCCGCCCGGAGCGGTCGAGCAGCTGCACCTTCAGCGCCCTCTCCAACTGCTTGACCTGCTGCGACAGCGTCGGCTGCGAGATGTGCAGGGCCTCGGCGGCACGCGTGAAGTTCGCGTGGTCGGCGACGGCGAGCAGATAGCGGAGATGCCGCAGTTCCAGAGCCATGCAGACAACTATAGATGTCAACTATCACTTTCAGCGACAGCAACTCTTGGACTCTATAGGTCCAGCTCATGCATGGTGGAGCACGTCGGACAGACAGCCCGGCACCGCAGGAAGGAGTGATCCCATGCAGGAGATCGCAGCAGTATTCGAGGAAGGGGTCGAGCGCTTCCGGCGCGAGGCCTTCCCGCCCAGAGCGGAGCTCTTCCGGCGACTGGCCACCGCCCACACCCCGAACGCCCTGTTCATCGGCTGTTCGGACGCCCGGGTCGTCCCCGAGCTGATCACCCAGCGCGAGCCGGGCGAGCTGTTCGTCATCCGTACGGCAGGAAACCTCGTCCCGCCGTACGGCCAGGGCGCGGACGGCATCGCCGCCAGCATCGAGTACGCGGTGAACGCCCTCGGCGTCGCCGACATCATCGTCTGCGGCCACTCCGCCTGCGGCGCGATGACCGCGCTCGCCACCGGCACCGACATGTCCTCCCTCCCGGCCACGGCCGACTGGCTGCGGCACGCGGACTCCTCCCGGGCCCTGCTCGACGCCACCCCCCACGACGGTGACCGCGTCACCGCCCTGGTCCGCGAGAACGTCCTCGCCCAGCTCACCAACCTGCGCACCCACCCCTCGGTGGCCCGCGCCCTGGCCCGCCACGAGGTCGCCCTGCACGGCTGGGTCTACGACATCGGCTCCGGCCGCATCGAGACCCTCGACGCCGCAACGGGCGCGGCGGCCCTGCTGACCGCAGGCGTCTGACCCACCCACCCACGTTCGTACGTACGGAAGAAGGAAGATCCCCCGTGAACAACCTCCACGCCCAGGCCGACCAGAACTCCCGCCAGCAGCTCACCGTCGCCGCCATCGAGGCCAAGACCCGGCGTGACCTGTCCTGGAAGGAGATCGCCGAGCCGACGGGACTCTCCGTCGCCTTCGTGACCGCCGCGCTCCTCGGCCAGCACCCGCTGCCGGCCGACGCCGCCCGCACGGTCGCCGGGCTGCTCGGTCTCGACGACGACGCCGTGCTGCTCCTCCAGACCGTCCCGATGCGCGGCAGCATCGTCGGCAACGGCGGCATCCCCACCGACCCGACGATCTACCGCTTCTACGAGATGCTCCAGGTCTACGGCACCACGCTGAAGGCCCTGGTCCACGAGGAGTTCGGCGACGGCATCATCTCGGCGATCAACTTCAAGCTGGACGTGCAGAAGGTGGCCGACCCCGAGGGCGGCGAGCGGGCGGTCATCACGCTGGACGGCAAGTACCTGCCCACCAAGCCGTTCTGATCGGCGGGGGGGGGCCGGGGTCTTCGTGCGGGTGCGTCGTGGCTGGTCGCGCAGTTCCCCGCGCCCCTGACTTGCTCCCCCTTAGCCCCCTCGGGCAGCGGGGCCACCCCCTACTCCCCCGCGTGCGCCCGCCGTACCGCAGCGATGTCGATCTTCTTCATTCCGTACATCGCCTGCGTCGCCCGCGTCGCCTTCTCCTGGTCCGCGTCGCCGATCAGGTCGATCAGTTCCGTCGGGGCCACCTGCCAGGACACCCCGTACTTGTCCTTCAGCCAGCCGCACTGGCTCTCCTCGCCGCCGTCCTCCGTCAGCCGGGCCCAGTAGTGGTCGACCTCCGCCTGGTCCGTGCAGTCGACCTGGAAGGACACCGCCTCGCTGAAGCGGAACATCGGGCCGCCGTTCAGCGCCACGAAGCGCTGTCCGTTGATCTCGAACTCGACGGTCACGACCGACCCCGGAACCCCCGGACCTGCTTCGTTGTAGCGCAGGGTCCGCCCGCGCGAGCCGTCCTTGAACACCGACAGGTAGAAGTCGGCCGCTTCCTCCGCCTTGCCGTCGAACCACAGGCACGTGGTGAAACCCCGGGCGATGCTCATCTCGTACTCCTCACCGGAAGTGGATCCGGAAAAGTGGATCCAGAAGTGAAACCGTCTGTCTGTGAAGACCGCCGTCGGACCGGAAACTCACCGGCGCCGGCGCGAGGTCCCGAAGATGGACCGGCTGATCTCGCGGCCCAGCTGCGTCCCGATCGACCGCGCGAGCGACTTGAACATCCCGCTCCCCACCACCTGCTCGATCAGCGAGGGGTCGTCCCGCACCGGGGTGGCCTCGGCTTCAGGAGCAGCCCGGACCTCAGCAGGAGCCGCCGCGGCCTGGAGCTTTTCGTACGCCGACTCCCTGTCGATCGCCTGTGCGTAACGCCCGTACAGCAGCGACGACTTGACCGCCCGGTCCAGCGCCTCGTCCCCCACGGGCCCCATCAGCGACTGCGGCGCCCGCAGCCGGGTCGCCGCCACCGGCGTCGGCGCGCCCTGCTCGCCCAGTACGGTGATCACCGCCTCGCCGGTCCCGAGGCCGGTCAGCACCTCCTCCAGGTCGTACGGCGAGTTCGGGAAGGTCCGCACCGTCGCCTTGAGCGCCTTCGCGTCGTCCGGCGTGAAGGCGCGCAGCGCGTGCTGCACGCGGTTGCCGAGCTGGGCGAGGACGTCTGCGGGTACGTCCTTCGGGGTCTGGGTCACGAAGAAGACGCCGACCCCCTTCGAGCGAATCAGCCGCACCGTCTGCGTGATCGACTCCAGGAACGCCTTCGACGCCCCGTTGAAGAGGAGGTGCGCCTCGTCGAAGAAGAAGACGAGCTTGGGCCGGTCCAGGTCGCCGACCTCGGGGAGGCCGTAGAAGAGGTCCGCGAGCAGCCACATCAGGAAGGTGGAGAAGAGCTGCGGACTGCGCTGTACGGCGGCCAGTTCGAGGACCGACACCAGGCCCCGCCCGTCCGGCGCCTGCCGCAGCAGCTCGCTCGTGTCGAACTCGGGCTCCCCGAAGAACTCCCCCGCCCCCTGCTGCTCGAAGGCCGTCAGCGCCCGCAGGATCACCCCGGCCGTCACCGTCGACAGTCCGCCGATCCCCTTCAGCTCGGGCTTTCCCACGTCGGAGGTGAGGAAGGCGACGACCGCGCGCAGGTCCTTCAGGTCCACCAGCTCCAGACCCTTGGAGTCCGCGTAGTGGAAGATCAGCCCGAGCGACTGCTCCTGCGTCTGATTGAGCTGGAGCACCTTCGACAGCAGTACGGGGCCGAAGCTGGTGACCGTCGCCCGCAGCGGAATCCCGGGCCCGATCCCGCCCAGCGCGTAGAACTCGCACGGATGGCCGGTTCCGGCCCACTCCTGCCCGACGGCCGCCGCCCGCTCCCGTACCTTCTCGTTCTCCTCGCCCGGTGCCGAGATCCCGGACACGTCGCCCTTGATGTCGGCGAGGAAGACGGGCACACCCTGCGCCGACAGCTGCTCGGCGATCAGCTGGAGCGTCTTCGTCTTGCCGGTGCCCGTCGCGCCCGCGACGAGCCCGTGCCGGTTCAGCACGGCGAGCGGGATCCGGATCCGGGCCTCGGGCAGACAGACCCCGCCCCACAGCAGCGCGCCGAGCTCCAGAGCCGGCCCGGTGACGGCATATCCGTCCGCGATGGTCCTCGCCTCGGCACCCAAAGCGCTGCCCATGTCACCGGAGGGGGTACTTCCGCTCATCGTTTGCTCCCGTTCTGGCAGTGAATACGACCTTTGCATCCCTCCCTCATGGCTGCGCCCGGAGCACCTTCCCCGGTAGGCTTTCCGTGTGATCTTCAAGCGCATCGGAAACGGCCGGCCGTATCCCGACCACGGCCGGGAAAGCACCCGGCAGTGGGCGGATGTAGCGCCGCGCCCGGTCCGCCTCGATCAGCTCGTCACCACCAAGGGCCAGCTGGATCTGGAGACCCTCCTCGCCGAGGACTCCACCTTCTACGGAGACCTCTTCGCGCACGTCGTGAAGTGGCAGGGCGACCTCTATCTGGAGGACGGGCTGCACCGCGCCGTCCGCGCCGCGCTCCAGCAGCGCCAGGTGCTGCACGCGCGCGTCCTCGAACTGGGCTGACCGGGACGGGGCCGCCCCCGGACGGCCGACCCGAACTGGGCCGACCCGCAAGGGACTTCCCGGCCACGTGGCACTCGGGTGTCCCATTGGCCCTTTTGGGTCGGTGATTGACCCATTCGTTGATCATTTAGTACGCATTCCCTCTGGACGGCACTACGCTGCGCCCATGAGCATGCTGACTCCCCCCGGCATGGGCGGAAAGTACCGCATTACGGGTAACGCCTATCCCCGGATGCGCCGTCCCCACCGCCGCCGCAGGATCGTCCTCCTGGCAGTGGCGGCCGTCGTCGCGCTCAGCCTGACCGGCTGGGGAACGATGCAGCTCATCGACGTCTTCACCGGCGGTGAGAAGAAGGCCGTGGCCGGTGGCAAGCAGCCCGACTGCAAGCCCGCCGCGACCACCCCCGCGATCCCCGCGAAGAACGCGAAGAAGCTCCCCGAGCCGTCCGCCGTCAAGGTCGTCGTCTACAACGCGACCGGCCGCAGCGGCCTCGCCAAGCAGGTCGCGAACGAGCTCGCGAAGCGCGGCTTCAAGATCGTACGGTTCGAGAACGCGCCGAAGGAGTACGACAAGAAGGTCAAGGGCACCGGCCTGCTGATCGGCGCCCCCCAGTCCCTCGAAGCACAGCTCCCGGTCCTCGGAACCCAGTTGAAGGGCGCCGAGAAGAAGGCCGACTCCCGCGGCGGGCAGGAGGTCGACCTGATCATCGGCAACGCCTTCAAGTCCCTGGACGCCAAGAAGGACGCGGACCAGGCCCTGGTCGCTCTGACCAGGCCCGCGCCCGCGCCCTCCGGCAGCAAGTGCTGAGACTTCTTTTCACGGCCGTAAGAAGCGGCGTGAAGAACCGCCTGCGGAACTACTCGGCGGTGCCGTACATCCGGTCGCCCGCGTCGCCGAGTCCCGGCACGATGTAGCCCTTGTCGTTGAGCCGCTCGTCGACCGAGGCCGTCACGACCGTCACCGGCGTCCCCGCCAGCTCGCGCTCCATGACCTCCACGCCCTCCGGCGCGGCGAGGAGCACGACCGCGGTGACGTCGTCCGCACCGCGCTTGATGAGCTCCTGGATGGCCGCGACGAGCGTGCCGCCGGTCGCCAGCATCGGGTCCAGGACGTACACCTGGCGGCCGGAGAGGTCCTCGGGCATCCGGGTCGCGTACGTCTCCGCCTGGAGGGTCTCCTCATTGCGGATCATGCCGAGGAAGCCCACCTCGGCGGTCGGCAGCAGCCGGACCATGCCGTCGAGCATGCCCAGTCCTGCCCGCAGGATCGGGACGACCAGGGGGCGCGGGTAGGACAGCTTGACGCCCGTGGTCGGGGTGACCGGCGTCTCGATGTCGACCTGCTCGGTGCGCACGTCCCGGGTGGCCTCGTACGCGAGCAGGGTGACCAGCTCGTCGGCGAGGCGCCGGAAGGTGGGGGAATCGGTGCGCTTGTCGCGCAGCGTGGTGAGTTTGTGCGCAACCAACGGGTGGTCGACGACGTGTATCCGCATGTTTCCACAGTAACCGGGCGTGCTGGACCTGTGCCCGTCGCGGCCCCCGCTCGCATCATCCCGGCGACCGGAGGGAAGGTGAAGACGTACCAACCACGTCTCATCAGGACGGTGCGGTCCATGACGCAGCAGCAGCCGGAACAGGACACCGCCCGCACCGAGCAGGAATCGGAACAGCGGCGGGCGCAGGAGAGCGACGTGGCGCGCAGACGGCGACGCGCCCAGTTCCTGCGCGAACTGAACGAGGCCAAGGAGCTGCGCGACCGGGTCCAGCCGAGGCGGGCCCGAGCGGCCAGAATGCGCCAACAGATGCGGATGCGAACCTTCCGCTGGTAGCGCCGCGCCCCCTCGTACACCCCCGCGCACGCCTCACCCACCGGACTGATGCACGACGCAAGCACAGAAGACCTCTCGCTCGGCCGCGGTTTCTGCCACGATTCCGAGTGGGCGGGGCCTTCTGAGCGCCGCTGAATCGTCACCTCTGACCAGTGGGAGAGTCACGGTGTACTTCGCCGCACTGCTCGCGCGCACCGAAGACGGATGGGAAGCGAGCGACACGGAGCTCGACGACGTGGAGTCCTTGTCGGACCTCGTCGAACTGGCCCGCGAGGGCTCGTCCGACGACGACATGGTCCTCGTCTTCATCGAGCAGGAGGACGCCTGGTTCGGCGTCGTCCGCGTGGAGGAACTGGAGGATCCGCGGATCTACGTCTCGGACGCAGCCGCCGCGGCCCGATCCTCGTACGGAGAGATCCTCACCAACGAGCTGCTCGGCACGGACGGGGAAGATCTCTCCGTCGACCTGGACTCGCTGGACCTCGACGGCACCGAGGACGGCGAGAGCGACCCTCCGGACCCCGGAGCCGCCGGGGCCGTGGAGATCGAAGCCGACGGGACCGCCCTCGTCCCCGCACAGGCGGGCCCCGTCCCGACGGGCCCCGTCGGGGACCGGCTGATCCTGGCCGACCTGGGCATGACGGAGAAGGAGCTCCTCGCGCTCGGCGGCGACGCGCTGTCGGACATCGCCGACGCGCTGGGGGCCGCCGAGATCCTGGAGGCCGTGCGCTAGTGCAGGAGGTTCCCTCGCAAGTTCCACCCCACGTGCCACCGGTTCCACCGCACGACGCCGACGACCCCGTACGGGATCCGTGGCGTACGGCGATGACGCGCGCCCTGTCCGAGGCGGCAGCGGCGGCGGAGGCCGGCGACGTGCCGGTCGGCGCCGTCCTGCTGTCCCCGGCCGGGGAGGTCCTCTCCACCGGGCACAACGAGCGCGAGCTGCACGGCGACCCGACGGCGCACGCCGAGGTACTGGCGATCCGCCGGGGCGCCGACAGGCTCGGGCGGTGGCGGCTCACCGGGTGCACCCTGGTGGTCACCCTGGAGCCGTGCACGATGTGCGCGGGCGCGATCGTCCAGTCCCGCGTGGAGCGGGTCGTGTACGGGGCGCGCGACGAGAAGGCCGGTGCGGCGGGCTCGCTCTGGGACCTCGTACGGGACCGGCGGCTCAACCACCGGCCGGAGGTGATCGCGGGCGTACGGGAGGCCGAGTGCGCGGCGCAGTTGACGGCGTTCTTCCGCGACCGCTGACGGGAGCTGCGGATACGAGTTTCGAAGCACTGCCTCGGGTGGGCTAGACTCTGTCTCGGTAGCGTGTCCGAGTGGCCTAAGGAGCACGCCTCGAAAGCGTGTGATGGTGCAAGCTATCCGTGGGTTCAAATCCCACCGCTACCG
>NZ_JBSGZD010000122.1:0-21527 GCF_053610825.1 Streptomyces sp. NPDC054863
CACGGCTCGCGCCGGTGGGGGCCGGGGTCCCGGGCTGCGCCCGGTGCACGGCTGCGCCGCGCGTCCTCAAACGCCGGACGGGCTGAAAGGGTGCCCGACGGGCTGAAGGTGCCGGACAGGCTGGAGGGGTTAGGCCAGCTCGTGCATCCACCCGTGCACATCCCCCGCCTTCCCCGTCTGGATCTCCAGCAGCGCCTTCCGCAGCGCCATCGTCACGCGGCCCGGCTCGCCGTCCGCCGTCGTCCACTCCGCGGAGGCGGACTTCACGTGGCCGACCGGCGTGATGACCGCCGCCGTGCCGCAGGCGAAGACCTCCGTGAGCGCTCCCGACTCGGCGTCCGCGCGCCACTGCTCGGTGGAGATGCGGCCCTCCTCGGAGGAGTAGCCCAGGTCACCGGCCAGCTTCAGGAGCGTGTCACGCGTCACGCCCGCCAGCAGCGATCCGGTCAGCTCCGGCGTGACGATCTTGTCCCCGTACACGAAGTACAGGTTCATGCCGCCCATCTCCTCGACCCACTTGTGGTCGAGCGCGTCCAGCCAGACGACCTGGTCGCAGCCCTTCTCGGCCGCCTCGGCCTGGGCGAGCAGGGAGGCCGCGTAGTTGCCGCCGGTCTTGGCGTAGCCCATGCCGCCGGGCACGGCGCGGACGTAGTTCTCCGAGAGCCAGACCGAGACCGGCTTCACGCCGCCCGGGAAGTACGCCCCGGCGGGCGAGGCGATCACGATGAAGAGGTACTCGTTGGCCGGCTTGACGCCGAGGCCGACCTCGTTGGCGATCATGAAGGGGCGAAGGTAGAGGGACTCCTCTCCGCCGTGTGCCGGGACCCAGGCCTCGTCCTGCTTGACGAGGGCGTCGCACGCCGCGATGAAGGTGTCGACGGGCAGTTCCGGCATCGCGAGGCGGTGCGCGGAGGACTGGAAGCGCTTGGCGTTGGCCTCCGGACGGAAGGTGGCGACCGACCCGTCGGGGCGGCGGTACGCCTTGAGGCCCTCGAAGATCTCCTGCGCGTAGTGCAGGGTCATGTTCGCCGGGTCGATGGAGAGCGGGGCGTACGGCACGAGCTGGGCGTCGTGCCAGCCGCGCCCTTCCGTCCAGCGGATCGTCACCATGTGGTCGGTGAAGTAGCGGCCGAACCCGGGGCTGGCGAGGATCGCCTCGCGCTCCGCCGAGGCCAGCGGGGTGGATGAGGGCTTGAGCTCGATCGTCGTGAGCGTCGTCATGAGTGCGTTCCTTCACCGGTCGTCTGGGAAGGGCCGCGCTCACGCCCCCACCGAGGTAGGACGTCCGAGCTTCCTCTCATACCGCGACCCTGAGTTCGATTATCGCTCGCGGGAGTGCAGGGATGAAATGGCGCGTTTGGCGCGATGTGCGGCCCAGGGGCTGATGGTCGCACCCGGGGCCGGAAAAGCGACAGCCGCCGGGTGGGGGGGACCCGGCGGCTGTCGTGTCAGGAGAGTCGGCGGGTCAGCCCGCTACTCGCAGTGCGAGCGCGTCGCCGATCTCGTCCGTCGTGCGGACGGTGGACGCGCTGCGCTCCGCGAGGTCGGCGGAGACCGCGTCCTCGATGCGGACGGCCTCGGGCTCGAAACCGAGGTGACGCAGCAGGAGCGCGACGGAGAGGATCGTCGCCGTCGGGTCGGCCTTGCCCTGGCCCGCGATGTCGGGCGCCGAGCCGTGCACCGGCTCGAACATCGACGGGAACGCGCCCGTCGGGTTGATGTTGCCGGAGGCGGCCAGGCCGATTCCGCCGGAGACGGCGGCGGCCAGGTCCGTGAGGATGTCGCCGAAGAGGTTGTCGGTGACGATGACGTCGAAGCGCTCCGGCTGGGTGACGAAGAAGATCGTCGCGGCGTCGACGTGCAGGTAGTCCGTGGTCACGGAGGGGTACTCGGCGGCGATGCGGTCGAAGGTGTTCTTCCACAGGTGGCCGGCGTAGACGAGCACGTTGTTCTTGTGGACGAGGGTCAGCTTCTTGCGGGGGCGGGCCGCCGCGCGCTCGAAGGCGTCACGGACCACGCGCTCCACGCCGTACGCCGTGTTGAGGCTGACCTCGGTGGCCACCTCGGCGGGCGTACCGGTGCGCAGGCTGCCGCCGTTGCCGGTGTACGGGCCCTCGGTGCCTTCCCGTACGACGACGAAGTCGATGTCGGGGTGACCGGCCAGCGGCGTCGAGGTGTTCGGGAACAGCTTCGACGGGCGGAGGTTGATGAAGTGGTCGAAGGCGAAGCGCAGCTTCAGGAGCAGACCGCGCTCCAGCACTCCGGAGGGTACGGACGGGTCACCGATCGCGCCGAGCAGGATCGCGTCGTGCTGCCCCAGCGCGTCCATCTCCGCGTCCGGGAGGGTCTCCCCGGTGCGGTGCCAGCGCCGGGCTCCGAGGTCGTACTCCTTGGTCTCCAGCTTCACGTCCTGCGGAAGGACGGAGCTCAGGACCTTGAGGCCCTGGGTGACGACTTCCTGGCCGATGCCGTCACCGGGGATCACTGCGAGATTGATGCTGCGAGACATGTCCGGGACCCTACTCCGCGTCCCAGGGGATGACACGCCGCGTCCGCCATCTGGACGCGACATGTCCTCCCGCGCGTCTCAGTGGCCGCTCTCGCCGCCGTTGTCGCGGCGGTCCAGGGCGCGCTGGAGGGCAGCCGCGGCCTGCTTGCGGTCGGCGGCCTCGACGGAACGGGAGGAGTGGCGGACCCGGCGGGCGGTCGTCGGGTGCATCGCGGTGTGCATCGTCATCGTCGTCTCGGACATGGAAATCGACTCCTTCAGAGGCATGGAGGTACAGGGGGAATTGCTGCATCTGTGAGGCGCCGGAAAGAGGCGGGGAGCGGGTGCGGCAGGGGTTGCCTGCTTCGGGGCACCGGCCCGCGACCGCCATTCGCTGATGGAGCGAGACGTTCGGCTCCTACAAAGCTAGGACAGGTCCGGGCAGCTGTCTCCACCATTACTCGGACTTCCTACTATCTGAGACGCGATCAAGGCCGGCCCCTTGTGCCACCTGACACGAGACCGCCATCTAGATACCGCCACCCACTATGTTGCATTCCTATCTAGCTGGTGGTGGAATACCGGCATGGCCGCAGACCGCAAGCCCGATCGCAGATCCAGTTGGCTCAAGGGAGTTCTCGACCTCCTCGTCCTCTCCTGCCTCACGGAGGGCGAGAGTTACGGGTACGAGATCTCCAAGGCGTTGGCCGGGGCGGGGCTCGGGGACATCAAGGGCGGCACGCTCTACCCGGTCCTGAACCGGCTCGAAGAGGCCGGGTACGTCGTCGGGGAGTTCCGCGCCACCGAGCGCGGGCCCGGCCGCCGCTACTACCGGCTCACCGGCGAGGGGCGGACCGCACTGGCCCAACAGACGGGCGCCTGGCTGGAGTTCCACACCTCGGTGCGGAACACGCTCACCGCATCGCCCACCACGGGGGAATCATGATGACTGCCAACGACACCTACTTCGACCGGCTCGGGGCCGCCCTCCGCGCGGGCGGCGTGCCCGAGGACGAGGTCACGGCGACCGTCGCGGACCTCACCGCGTACGTTGCCGACGGGGAGACGTCCGACCCGGCGGAGGAGTTCGGCGCACCGGAGGAGTTCGCGGCGCGGCTGACCGGGAGCGCGCCCGTCGAGGAACCGTCCGGCGGGGCCGAGACCTGGAAGTGGACCACCGACGTCTACAACGACCGCAGGCTGCTCAACCAGTACGGCGACCAGGGCTGGGAGGTCGAGCGCGTGGACCGCATCGGCCGGTACGTCTGCCGCCGCGACCCGTCGGCCGCGCTGCGCTGGGAGTACCGGCGCGAGATGGCGAACAACGCGAAGGAACGGGCGGCCAGGACCGCCGAGCTGGCCCCCGACGCGTGGGAGCCGTGCGGGCACTGGGCGTTCTACATGTACTTCAAACGCCCGAAGGCGGCGAGCGCCGGCCCGGCGGCGGAACCGGCCGCACTCGCACCGGTCCCCGGCGAGCGGGTCCTCCTCGGCAAGCGGCTGAGCCGGATGCTGCTGGCGCTCGGACTGTCCGTGCTGGCGCTCGCGGTGCTCTTCGTGTGCGGCTACGGGAAGTTCGTGGCGGAGCATCCCTGGGTGCTGGCGGTCATGGCGGGTGCGGGTCTGGTCGGCGGAGTCTCCGCGTGGCGCGGCGTCAAACGCGACGTCGCCCAGAACATCGAGGAGTGACCCACGGCCCTCGCAGGCACGCGGGCGCCAGGGAACGATCTTCAGGGGCGCGGGGCTGAACTGGATTTGCGGCTCCGCCGCGTGGGCGCGCCCAGCCACACTCAACCCGCATGCGAACCCGCACACGCGAACTCCCGCTTCCTGCGGAGCGTCACAGCACGTCCCCGTCCCGCCAGTCGAAGAAGAGCCCCGCCCCCGCATCCGGCAGCGACCGCCCCGCAGCGGGCCGTACGTACGTCGTCCCCTCCTCCTCCGGCAGCCGTACGACACCGTCAGGCCCGAGCGCCGCCAGCTCGCCGGGCCACACCTGCCACCCCCGCCCCGCGTAGAGCGCCGCCCCCGCGTCCGATGCGGACAGCGCCCCGAAGACGTACGCCCCGTCGACGATCTCCTCCAGGGCCTCCATGATCCGGCCGCCCAGGCCCTGCCTCCGACGGTCGGCGCGGACCGCGACCGCCTCGACGTAGCCGATCCGCAGCGAGTGTTCACGGTGCAGCACCCGGCGCTGGACGAGGCTGCCGTGGGCGACGATCTCGCCGTCCTCGCTGATCAGCGCGTGCATGCCGCCGAGGCCGTGTTCCCAGTCCTCGTCCGCGAAGTCGTCGTCGAACGCCGCGTCGAGGAGGGCGCGGATCTCGACGAGTTCGGCGGGGGTGAGGTGGGCGGTGTGGACGGTGCGCAGCGTCGTCGTCCCGTACGTCGTCGTCCCGTACTCAGTCATGCACAGCACTCTCCCAGGCCCCGGCCGTGACAGGTACTCAGGCATGCTTTGAGTACGCGTGCCGTGTCGTACTTCCGGGCGCCGCAGCAGAGTTGGGGCCATGTCCACGAAGACGTCTCCTCAGTCACCCGGCGCCGGGCTGTACGCCCTGAAGCCCTGGTACGCGGCCCGGCTGTCCGGGGTCCGCGCCTCGCTCGTCCGCCGCCGGGTGTCGCCGGACGCGCTGACCGCCGCCGGGGTGGTGTGCGCGGCGGGCGCGGCGGCGGCCGTGGCCTGGGTGCCCGCGCCGTACGCGGCGCTGCCGGTGGCCGTGCTTCTCGCCGCCCGGCTCGCGTGCGCCAACCTGGACGGGGCGCTGGCCCGCGACACCGGACGTACGACACGACGGGGCGCGCTCCTCAACGAACTGGGCGACCGGGCAGCCGACTTGATCGTCCTGGCCGGATTCCTGACGCTCGCCCCCCTGTGGCTGGTGGCCGTCGCAGGACTTGCCGCGACACTCCCTTCCTGGATCTCCCTGGCGGGCGCCGCGGCGGGCGCCGAACGTCTCAACGGCGGTCCGGTCGGCAAGACGGAACGCTGCCTGCTGGTGGTCGTCGCGGTGGCCGTACCCGGCTGGGCGGTACCCGTCCTGGCCGTGCTCGCGGCGGGCTCGGCACTGACAGCAGTCGTACGGTGCGCACGCCTGTGGCGGTCGCTGTGAGCGCCCGGGTACCGGCGGTCGTGGCCGGCGTACTGGCGGTGAGCGGCCTCGCGGTGGCGATGGTCCCGGCCCGGGTCACGATGCGCCCGGAACTCCGCAAGCGGTGGCGCACCTGGGCCCTGGCAGCACCCGTCTACCTGGGAGCACTGTGGCTGGGCACACCGGGCGCGTTCGCCTTGGCGGCGGGCTTGGGGGTGGTGGCGGTGGCCGAATACGCCCGGATGTGCACACTTTCAGCCCGCCCGGCGCTTGAGGACGCGCGGACGCAGTCCGTGCACCGGGCACAGTCCGTGCACCGGGCGCAGTCCGCAACGCCGGCCCCCACCGGCGCGAGCCGTGCTGCCCCCGGTGGCGACCTCCTCGTTCTGGCCACGGCCGCCCTCACCCTCCCCGCCCTGGCGTGGCTCGCACCTGAGGTGCTCGACCTGCGGGCCGTAGCCCTCCTGCTGGTAGCAGCCGCCCTCCCCGCCCTCCTCAGCGGCGACGCGGAGCACGGCTTCACCCGCACCGCCCGGAACGCCTTCGGAATGCTCTGGATCCCCACCGCCCTGACCGGCCTGGTCCTCCTCGGCCCCGAGACCGCCATGGCCGTCGGTCTCGCCGTCGCCCTCGGCGACGTCGGCGCCTGGTGCGGCGGCACCGCACTGGGCAAGCACGGCCCCCTCGCCCGCCCGCTCTCCCCGCTCTCCCCCCGCAAGACCTGGGCGGGCGTGGCAGGCTGCGCGGTCGCAACTGCCGCCGCCCTGGCCGCAGCCGGAGCCTTCACCCCCGTCCTCTGGGCCGCCGTCCTCCTCGGCTGTCTCCTCGGCGACCTCCTCGAATCCATGGTCAAGCGCGAGTCGGGCGTGAAGGACGCGGGCAGCTGGCTGCCCGGCTTCGGCGGCCTGCTCGACCGCATCGACTCCCTCCTGCTCGCCCTCCTGCTCGCGATGGTGGTGACCCTGTGAGTACGACAACCGCACCTGCACGGACCCCGGCCCCGCACCGCACCCCCGCCCTCCTCCGCCGCGCCCTCTGGTGGAGCCTCCTCACCCTCACCGGTGGCGTCGAACGCCGCGGGCACCTCCCCCGCGGCGGCTGCGTGGTCGTCGCCAACCACTCCTCGCACGCCGACACCGCCGCGCTGCTCGCCGCGCTCGACGCCCGGCACACCCCGGCGATCGGCGCCGCCGCCGACTACTGGTTCGCCTCCCCGTGGCGCAGCCGCGTCTGCCGTCGTCTCGCAGCCGGTTTCCCGGTGCGCCGCAAGGGCGGTGGCCTCGACGACCTGCTGTCCATGAGTGACGAACTCCGCGCGGGCCGCGCCGTCGTCCTCTTCCCCGAGGGCACCCGGGGCGGCGGTGAGGTCGGCTCCTTCCACCGCGGCGCCCTGCTCCTCGCCGAACGGGCCGGGGTCCCCGTGGTCCCCGTCGGCATCGCGGGCACCAATCGTCTCCTGCCCAAGCACGGCCGCCTGCGCTCCGCCCTCGTACGCATCCGGATCGGCGACCCGCTGCCGCCGACCGTCACCCCGGAGGAGGCCCGCGCCGCGGTGGCCGCGCTCCACCACCGTACGAACGCGGAATCGCTCCGCGACTCGGTCGTACGGCGTCGTGTCGCGGCGGTCGCGGCCTCCCGCTGGGGGCTGCCGATCGCCTTCCTGTGGGCGGGCGCGGAGGCGCTGAGCTGGCCGCTGATGCCGGAGCTCCTCCTCGCGGTGGCCTGCGTGGCCGCGCCGCGCGCCGCCCTGAAACTCTCCGCCACCGCCCTCGCGGGCAGCCTGGCCGGCAGCCTCCTCGCCCTTCAACTCGCTTCGTCCGGCGTGCAGTTGCCCGCTCCACTCACCACGGACCGGATGCGCGCGGAGGTACGCACCCAGCTCGTCGCCGAGGGTGCGGCAGCCGTCCGGCACCAGCCCTGGAACGGCATTCCCTTCAAGGTGTACGCGGCGGAGGCCGGCCGCGCCGACCTCCCCACCGCCGACTGGCTGCTCGCCTCCGCGAAGGCACGCGGCTCCCGCACGCTCGCCGTGGGCCTGGGCTTTGCGGCGTTCGGGCTGCTGATGCGGCGCTGGCGCAGGCTCTACCCGGGGTATCTGGTGCTGCTGGGCGGCGGATTCGCGGCGGGGCTGACGCTCATCGTGCTCGGCTGGAGCTGAGCTGGACGCCGTACAGGTACGCATCGGGGAGGTGGCTGCGCCACAGCTTGAGTCCGGGGTGCGGGGAGCTCCCTGCCGGCGTTTCCTCCACCTCGTCCTGCGGATGTCCGCACACGTCGATCCCGTCGAGGACGACGGGCACGGCGGCGGGCCCGAGGGGCGGGCCGCCTGCCCGTTCGAGATACAGGGTGTTCAGGCCGTCGGCGTGCTCCCCGCCCACCAGGAGATCCAGCCCCTGATACGTGGCCGAGAACGACCACTCCAGCCCGCACACCCACGACTCGCGCACATCGCACAGGGTCGCGACGGCCCACTGGGCGGCACGCTCGGACATGCCGTAGGCGAGGGTTCCAGCACGGTGCGGAAGGACCATTCCCCGGTCCGGAAGGAACTCGAACACGTCTGCACCCTCGCACGGGTGGGGGCGTGGGACCACCCCCACCTGCGCGCCTGCGGTCCGTATCAGTAGATGGTCACCCCGTACGCCGACAGCGCCTCCTTCACCGGCTGGTGAATGGCGGACCCCGACGTCCCGGTGCAGCCCGAGCTGCCCGAGTGGATCCCCAGGGCGACCGTGCCCGCGAAGTGGGCGCCGCCGCTGTCGCCGCCGGCCGAGCAGGCGGTCGTGCGGACCATGCCGTAGACCGGCCCTTCCCCGTAGTTGACGGTGACGTTGACCGCGGTGACGGTGCCGCTGGTGACCTTGGTGGTGGAGCCGCTCTTCTTGAGGGACTGCCCCACGACGGCGTCGGCGGCGGAGGAGATTTCCTGGGCGGAGCCGTTGTACAGGTTCACGGTGCCGCCGGGGCTGGAACCGTCGGTGAAGCGGACGAGGCCGTAGTCGTTGGTGGGGAAGCTGGTGCCCTCGCGTACGCCGACTGCCGACCCGCCGGAGGTCGCGGACCAGGAGCTCGCCGAGTTGGTGCAGTGTCCGGCGGTGACGAAGTACGTCGCCGTGCCCTTCTTGACGTTGAAGGCCGAGGAGCAGCGGTACCCGCCGCCGTAGATGGCGTCGCCGCCGATGATCTCCTTCTTGAACACGCCGGGGACGCGGGCGATCCGCACCGCACCGCCGAGGGAGTCGGCGACCTTGCGCAGCCGGGCCAGATCGCGGGCGGAGACGGAACGGTCGGCCTCGACGGCTATCTGGTTGGTGCGGGGGTCCAGACCCCAGGAGGTCCCGACGATCTTCGCCTTCGCCTCCAACTGCTTCATGGCGCCTGCCAGTTGCGCGGCGCTGCGCGTCACCACCTTGGGGGTGGCACCGGAGGCCCGGACCTTGGCGGCGGCCCGCTCGGTCGTGACGGTGACGACCAGACCACCCGTCCTGGCATCCACGTACGTACCGGCGCTTTCGGCGCCCAACTCGGCGCGCGCCGCGGAGTCCTGGGCGTGGAGCGACGGGGCTGCGGCGGGCGTGGGTTCGGCCCCGGCGGGGGTGGCGCCGAGGCCGAGGGAGGTGAGGAGGAGCAGAGTGGACAGGGTGGCGGTGCGTCTGATGCGCATGGGGGATCTCCTTCTGGGCTGGCTGACCGAGGGAGGTACGCGTGCCTTGGTGCCGTGGGGACACCAGCGTTGAATTTGACATGCCCATCACGAACCCACAAGACCGCACGCAGCCCGGCCCCGAGCACACGTCCCGTACACCCGCTCGTTTCCGCACCCCCACCCGGGGCACACGCCTGCCGACGAGCGGAAGCTGGAGGCGAACCCGTATGAACGCCACGAGTGCGACCGGTACGGCACGGCAGGCGGCCCACAGCGACACCATGAAGTACGCCGCCCGCGCGGGATTCACCGCGCGCGGAATCATCTACGTCCTGGTCGGCCTGCTGGCGCTGCAGATCGCGCTGGGCGGCGGGGGAAAGTCCGCCGACCGGGGCGGAGCACTGGCCGAGATGGCGGAGAAGCCCTTCGGCGGGTTCCTGCTGTGGGCGACGGGGATCGCGCTGGTCGGCATGGCGCTGTGGCGGCTGTCGGAGGCCCTCTTCGGGGCGGCGGGGCCCGACGGCCACAAACCCAAGAAGCGCCTCCTCTCCGCCGCGCGCTTCATCTTCTACGGCTTCGTCTCGTACTCGGTGCTGGCCTTCGCGGCCGGCGACAAGGGCAGCGGCGGCGGCTCCAGCGACCAGCAGTCGCAGGACGTCACGGCGAAGGCGATGGAGCTTCCCGCCGGTGAGTGGCTGGTCGGCGCGGGCGGACTCGTCATCGTGGGCGCGGGCGTCTGGATCGGCGTTCGGGCGGCGATGCGCAAGTACCACAAGCACCTGAAGATGGCTGAAATGTCGCGCCGGGTACGGCAGTTGGTGGATGTCACCGGTGTAGGCGGCGGTGTGTCGCGCGGCCTGGTGTTCGCGGTGGCGGGCGGCTTCGCGGTGGCAGCGGCGGCGACGTACGACCCGGACAAGGCCAAGGGCATGGACGACACCATCCGCTCCTTCAGCGAGACCCCGGTGGGCCCGTGGCTCCTGGTGGCACTGGCCGTGGGCCTGATGCTGTTCGGCGTCTTCTCGTTCGCGATGGCCCGGTGGCGGAAGCTGTAGCGCGGGGCCGGAGGGGGTGCGTGCGAAAGATGTCTCACTTGCACGTGTAAGTGAGACATCTTTCGGGAGGGGGTAGGCCGGGGCTGTGAGTTGCTGGGGGTCACCGAACCCGGTCCGCCCACTCGAACCCGCAGGTAGCTCCGACAGGCTCGTCCCGGCGGCGACCTGTTCGGGATCGAATTCAGAACCCCAGCATTGCCTTGTCGAACAGGCCGCCGAACGCGCTCCAGACGCTGCACCTGACGGAGTGCCCCTTCCGGTGCCGAAGGACGACCCCGGCAAGGAAGGAGGCGAGGAACAGTGCGCCGAGTACCGCCGTCACCATCGGCGCGTAGACGCACCACACGAAGCCGGCGATGCCCAGCCACACGGCAATCGGCACGAGCGAGGCGCGGAGAACCGTGCTGAACGGAACCGGGACCGCTTCCGCCGGCAGTACTCGTTCGTTCCACACGCCGATGTGGTTGCGAGTGACACAGTGCTCAGGCCGCATCCCGCCATCAGATCACCCACGCTCCTCGGCCGGCAGAGGGATCCCCCGTCCCGGACACAACACCGCCCCCGTCCGATGTGGGGTCGGACGAGGGCGGGGTTCAGGGGGCTGCCGGAGCAGCGGGAGCTACCGGTGCGGCAGGGGCTCAGCCCTGGTGCGGGTAGCGGTAGTCGGTCGGCGGGACCAGGGTCTCCTTGATGGCCCGGGTCAGGGTCCAGCGCTGGAGGTTCTGGGGGGCGCCGGCCTTGTCGTTCGTACCGGAGGCGCGGCCTCCGCCGAACGGCTGCTGGCCGACGACGGCGCCCGTCGACTTGTCGTTGATGTAGAAGTTGCCCGCGGCGTAGCGGAGCTTCTCCATCGTGTGGGCCGCCGCAGCGCGGTCGTTGGAGATGACGGCGCCGGTCAGGGCGTAGTCGGAGACCGACTCCATCTGCTCCAGCATCGCGTCGTAGGCCCCGTCCTGACTGTCGTCGTAGACGTGGACGGCGAGGATCGGGCCGAAGTACTCGGTCGTGAAGACCTCGTTGGCCGGGTCCGTGCAGGCGATGACCGTCGGGCGGACGAAGTAGCCCTCGGAGTCGTCGTACGTGCCGCCCGCGATGATCGTGCAGGAGGCGTCGGCGGCGGCGCGGTCGATCGCGGCCTTGTTCTTGGCGAACGAGCGGGCGTCGATGACGGCGCCCATGAAGTTGTCGAGGTTGGTGACGTCACCCATGGTGATGCCGTCGACCTCGGCCGCGAACTCTTCCTTGAAGCCGTCGTTCCAGATGGAGGCCGGGACGTAGGCGCGCGAGGACGCGGAGCATTTCTGGCCCTGGAACTCGAAGGAACCACGGGTCAGCGCCGTCTTGAGGATGGCGCGGTCGGCGCTCGGGTGCGCGACGACGAAGTCCTTGCCGCCGGTCTCGCCGACGAGGCGCGGGTATGTGCGGTACTTGGCGATGTTCTCGCCGACCGTCTTCCACAGGTGCTGGAAGGTCGGGGTGGAGCCGGTGAAGTGGATGCCGGCCAGGTCGCGGTGGTTCAGCGCGATCTCGGAGACCGCGATGCCGTCACCGGTGACCAGGTTGATGACGCCCTTGGGCAGGCCCGCCTCTTCCAGGAGCTGCATGAGCAGCACGGCGGCGTGGGTCTGCGTCGGGGACGGCTTCCACACGACCACGTTGCCCATGAGGGCGGGGGCGGTGGGGAGGTTGCCCGCGATGGCGGTGAAGTTGAAGGGGGTGATCGCGTAGACGAAGCCCTCCAGCGGGCGGTGGTCCATGCGGTTCCAGACACCGGCCGAGTTCGCCGGGGGCTGCTCGGAGAGGATGTCGCGGGCGTACTTGACGTTGAAGCGCCAGAAGTCGATGAGCTCGCACGGGGTGTCGATCTCGGCCTGCTGGGCGGTCTTCGACTGGCCGAGCATCGTGGACGCTGCCAGCGTCTCGCGCCACGGGCCGCTCAGCAGCTCGGCGGCGCGCAGGATGATCGCGGCGCGGTCGTCGAAGGCCATCGCGCGCCACGCCGGGGCGGCGGCCAGGGCGGCGTCGATCGCGTCCTGGGCGTCCTGGGTCGTCGCGTTGGCGTACGTGCCGATGACGGACTTGTGGTTGTGCGGCTGTACGACGTCGAAGCGCTCGCCCCCGCCCATCCGCTTCTCACCGTTGATGGTCATCGGGAGGTCGATGGGGTTCTCGGCGAGCTCCTTGAGCTTGCCTTCGAGGCGGGCACGCTCCGGCGAACCGGGGGCGTAGGAGTGCACCGGCTCGTTGACCGGGGCGGGGACCTGGGTCACTGCGTCCATGTGTTCCATAGCTCCTTGCGTCAGTTGGTTGCGGGGTGTCGCGAGGTGGCGCGGGGGTGCGTCAGTTCTTGGTGATGATCGAGCGGCCGAAGAAGAGCAGGTTCGCGGGCTTCTCGGCGAGTCGGCGCATGAAGTAGCCGTACCAGTCGGTGCCGTACGCCGTGTAGACGCGCATCCGGTGGCCCTCCGCGGCGAGCCGGACGTGCTCCTCGCTGCGGATGCCGTACAGCATCTGGAACTCGTACTCGTCCAGCTTGCGCCCCGCGCGGCGGCCGAGCTCCTGCGCGATGGCGATGAGACGCGGGTCGTGGGACCCGATCATCGGGTAGCCGTCGCCCTCCATCAGGATCTTCGTGATCCGGACGTACGCCTTGTCGATCTCGCCCTTGTCCTGGAACGCGACGGAGGCGGGCTCCTTGTAGGCGCCCTTCACGATGCGCACGCGGCTGCCGGCGGCGGCCAGGCGGTGGGCGTCGTCCTCGGTGCGGAAGAGGTACGCCTGGATGACGCAGCCGGTCTGCGGGAAGTCCTTCCGCAGCTCCTCGTGGATGGCGAACATCGAGTCGAGGGTGGTGTGGTCCTCGGCGTCCAGGGTGACCGTGGTGCCGATGGCGGCGGCGGCCTCGACGACGGGGCGCACGTTGGCGAGGGCGAGCTCGTGGCCGCCCTCCAGCGCCTGGCCGAACATCGAGAGCTTCACGGACATCTCGGCCCTGGTGCCCAGGCCCAGGTCCTTGAGGTGCGCGATCAGGTCGAGGTACGCGTCACGGGCGGCGTACGACTGCTCGGCGGTGGTGATGTCCTCACCGACGACGTCGAGCGTGACTTCCAGGCCCTTGGCGGCGGCGTCCACGACGATCGGTACCACCTGGTCGACCGACTCACCGGCGATGAACCGGCTCACGACCTGTTTGGTGCCCGGAGCGGCCGAGACGAAACGGCGCATCTGGTCGCTGCGCGATGCGGCGAGGATCACGGGACCCAGCACGGGGCACCTCCACTGAACTAAAGACTCGAAACGGCCATGACCAGCTGTTTTGTGACAGAACTGGGACGGCACGGATAACCACGGTGAAATCTAGGTATCGCGCCGAGCGTGGACTATCGACAGCTGTCACGCATCCGGACCCGCCGTCTCATACATATGTCTGAAGACGGGCTCCGGCGGTGCGAGAATGGGGAGGTGAATGCCGATTACCAGGATCTGGTCGACGAAATCTCCGCGCTGCTCGGCGCTCCGGCAACCCTTGAGGACCGGGATTTCCGGCTGATCGCCTTCGGTGCGCACGACAGCGAGGACGCGGGCGCCATGGACCCGGTCCGCACCCGGTCGATCCTCACCCGGCGCTCGACGGCGGAGGTCAAGGCCTGGTTCGAGCGCTTCGGCATCGCGACGGCGACCGGGCCGGTACGCATTCCGGCGGATCCGGGGGCCGGGGTGCTGCGCGGACGGCTGTGTCTTCCGGTGCGGCACCGGGGGACGGTGTTCGGGTACGTGTGGCTGCTGGCCGGGGACGCCCCTGCGCCGACGCTCCCCTACACCGAGCTGGCGGACTCCGAACTGGACGCGGCGATGACGGTGTGCGACCGGATCGGCGCGCAGCTCGCCGACGAGGCGCGGGCCCGCGCCGATCTCGGACCGCATCTGTTCACCCTGCTCACCTCCGAATCCGAGGACCGCCGGGAGGCCGCGCTCACCGCGCTGGCGGCGCCGCTGGGGGCGGGCGGGCCCTACGCCCTGGTGTGCGCCGCACCGTGGGCCGCACCGCTGCCCGGCCTGCGTACGGTGCCGGGGGCGTCGGCGCTGACCCTCGTACCGGTGCCGGGGGCCTCCGGGCCTCGACTGGCGGTGCTGGTCAGGCTGGGGGCGGGTGCGGACCTGGGGCCGGCGCAGTCGGCGGCGAAGACGCTGACCTCGGGGGCGCCGGGAGCTTCGGGGACGGCGGGTGCGACGGGAGCTTCGGGTGCGCCGAGCGCGACAGGTGCGACAGGTGTGTCGGGCGGGTCCCCCGTCGTCGGCATCGGCACCGCCGTCCGCAGCCTCGCCGACCTGCCCGCCGCCTGGCGCGAGGCCTCCGCCGCCGCGCGGGCCGCGCTGGCCCGCCCGCACCTCGGGCCGGTCGCGGAGTGGTCGGCCATCGGCCCGTACCGGCTGCTCGCCGCCCTCCCCGACAGCGGCCCCGGCCATCCGGTCGACCCCGCCGTGAGCCCCCTGCTCACCCCCGCACACGCCGAACTGGCCCGCACCGCCGAGGTGTTCCTCGACTGCGCGGGCCAGGCGGGCCGTACGGCGACGGCGCTCAACATCCACCGGCAGACCCTCTACTACCGGCTGTCCCGGGTGGAGCAGCTCACCGGCCTCGACCTGCACGAGGGCGAGGACCGGCTGCTGCTGCACATGTCGCTGAAGGCGGCGCGGCTGTGACGCCCGGCTTCAGTCCCGCGTCGACTCCGCTTCCTTCGGGGTCAGCGGGCGCAGCGTGAGGGTGTAGTCGTACGACTGGTCGGCCCTGACCCGGTACTCGGGGCGGACCGGGTTCGGCGTGTCCCCCACTCCCGTGACCGCGTGGTCGGCGTGCAGGGTGTTCCAGCCGTCGTTGCGGCGGACCTGGTGCGGGTACGCGGCCCGCTCCAGGTCGTCGTACGCGGTGGCGGAGGCCTCCAGGTCGCCGGAGACGAGGATCCCGCCGCTGCGACCGTCGGAGAGCGCCGCCCAGCGGACGTCGTCGTGGTTGCCGTGCTCCTGGGGGCGTACGTAGTTGACGTACTGGTCCTCGACGGAGGTCGACCAGATACCCATGGGAGTGCCGTCCTTGCGGTCGTTGAAGTTCTCGACGGGACCGCGCCCGTACCACTGGAAGGTGTCGTACCGTTCCGGAACCTTCAGCCGGAGCCCCACGCGCGGGAGGTACGACAGCTTGCGGAACGCGCCGCGCGGCTCCACCCGGTGCTGGATGCGGACCGCTCCGGACCCGTCGATCCGGTAGGTCATCGTCTGCCCGAAGGACGCGCCGGTGACGTCGGGGGCGGCGGCCGTGGAGCGGACGGTGACGGTGACCGTGCCGTCGGGGGCGGTCACCGTGTCCGTGGAGTCCACGGTGGTGCGGAGCCGGTCCAGCCCCAGTGCCCGCCACTTCTTGGACTCGGCGGTGCCCCAGTCGGAGCGCTCGTTGCTGATCGGGTTGCGCCAGACGTCCAACTCGGGTCCGGAGGTGAGGAGTTCACGGTCCCCCGACTTCATCGACGTGAGGGTTTTGGCCTTCTTGTCGAAGGTGTACGAGAAGGACTTGCCGGTGACCCGGACCGTCCCGCCCTGCTCGGAGACCTTCGCCGCACCGGAGACGGGCAGGGTCGCGGGGAGCCCCGGCACCTTGTCGCCGCCGACCGCGAACTGTCCGAAGGAGACGGTGTGCCCGGCCTTCGCCCAGTCCGTGGCGCGGGCGGTGACCGCCCGTACGGTGAGATGGCGCTCGTAGCCGCCGGGGTTGGTGGGCAGGGCGGGGAGTTGGATCTCGGACGTCGCACCCGGGGCCACGTCCAGTGCGCGGGCGCCGGAGGCGACGGCCTTCTTGCCCTCGGTGACCTGCCAGCGGAGCTTCAGGTCCGAAGTCCCTGTGAAGGCACGCTCGTTGCGGACTCTCACCTTCCCTTCCCGTGCTCCCCCGTCGGTGATGCGGATCGGGGCCTGCACCCAGGCCAGCTGCGCCGTCTCCGGCTCCGCCTTGCGGTCGGCGGTGATCAGGCCGTCGACGCCCGACTCGTACAGACCGTAGGAGAGGTAGCTGCCCTTCTTCTCGAAGCGGTCGAAGTCGAGCGCGAGCAGGGCGTCCTGGGCGGGGTCCCGGTCGGCGGCCAGCTGGGCGGCGCCGAGCGCGGCGCCGTAGACGCGGACCTGGTCGACGGCGCCGCGGGCAGTGTGGCCCGGGTAGCCGTCCTCCATGGTGTCGCTGTTGCGGCCGACGCCCAGGTCGAAGCCGGTGTAATCGATGCGCCCGGTGTACGGGGCCTCGGCGAGCTGCTTGCCGTCCGCGTACAGGCGCAGCGCCGTGCCGTCGTACACACCGGTGACCCGGTGCCAGGCGCCCGACCAGCCCGTCGCGGGGACGGCAGCGGTGACAGTGCGGGGTTTCCCTCCCCCGGTGAGGGTGAATTCGAGGGTGTGCGCGTCCTTCATCCGCAGCACGTACTGCTCACCCTTGCTGAGGACGGTGAAGTCGCCGGTCCACGGGTCGAGGGGCTTGATGCGGGCGTCGAGGGTGACGGCGGAGCCGGTCAGGTCGAGGGACTTGTCGCGGTAGGTCTCGACGAAGTCGTCCAGGCCGGAGAGTTCGAGGGCCTGTCC
Organism: Streptomyces sp. NPDC054863; assembly: GCF_053610825.1. Lineage (NCBI taxonomy): Bacteria > Bacillati > Actinomycetota > Actinomycetes > Kitasatosporales > Streptomycetaceae > Streptomyces > Streptomyces sp. NPDC054863. The sequence goes on from NZ_JBSGZD010000122.1 coordinate 16,903, forward strand.
TCCCCGGTGGCCGGGGACCACCTTCGGTCTGCCGGAGAGGTGGGCGGCGATGCGGTTGCGGGAGGAGTCGGGGGTGGTGATCAGGGGGCGGCGGATGTTCTGCTCCGCCCAGTCCCAGATGAATCCGCCCTGGGCACGGGGGTACTGGCGGACGACGTCCCAGAACTCGCGGAAGTTTCCGAGGCTGTTGCCCATGGCGTGGGCGTACTCGCCCATGACGATCGGCTTGGTGAAGGTCTGCGCCTTCTCGCGCAAACCGGCCGGCGTCGGATAGCGGGGTCCGGAGACGTCCGCGAACGGGGCGTCCCCGTCGGGCGAGTTGGACTGGTGGTAGAGCGGCCGGGTCGGGTCCGCCCTGCGGGTCCAGTCGGCCATGGCGTAGTGCGCCTTGCCGAGGCCCGCCTCGTTTCCGGTGTCCCACATGATGACGCTGGGGTGGTTCTTGTCGCGCTCGACCATGCCCTGGTGACGCTCCAGGAACGCCTTCTGCCACTGAGGCCTGTCGGCGAGGCAGTCGGTCGGGCAGCTCTCGTGGCTGTGCGTCTCGACCTCCATCTCGTCGTCGATCAGGATTCCCTCCCGGTCGGCGAGCTCGTAGAGGTACGGGTCGGACGGGTAGTGGGAGGTGCGGACCGCGTTGACGTTGAGGCGCTTCATCAGCGCGACGTCCTGCTCCATGCGCTGCTTCGTCGCGTGCCGGCCGGTGTCGGAGTCGGTCTCGGCGCGGTTGACGCCGCGGATCAGAATGCGTTTGCCGTTGAGCTTGAGCTGCTTGTCCTTGACCTCGATCTCACGGAAGCCGACGTTCTGCCGTACGGACTGGACGACGCGGCCCTCGGCGTCGCGCAGCGCGAGCGCGAGGACGTACAGCCGCGGCGTCTCGTCGGACCACTTGGCGGGGTTCCTCACCTGCCCCGTGAGGTCGGCCGTGCCGGCGTTCACGGGTGCGGAGAGCCGCTGCACCTCTCGTCCGCGCGGGTCGCTGAGGGTGCCGGAGACGGTGAGCCCGCTGCCCCCGCCCCGTACGTCGACCTGTGCGCGCAGCGTGGCGTCCCGGTACTCCGCGTCCAGGTCGGTGGTGATCTGCGCATCCTCCATGCGGGTGCGCGGCGTGGAGTAGAGGGTGACGGAGCGGAAGATTCCGGCGTACCGCCACTGGTCGTAGTCCTCCAGGTAGGAGCCTGCGGACCAGCGGTGGGCCTGGACGGCGATGCGGTTGCTGCCCGGCTTCAGGTGGGCGGTGACGTCGAACTCGGCGGGTACGTAACCCCCTTGGTCGTATCCGGCGTACTTCCCGTTGACCCACAGGAACCACCCGGACGTCACACCGTCGAAGCGGAGCACCTGCCGCCGGCCGTCCCACTCCGCGGGCACGTCGATGTCGCGGACGTACGCACCTGTCGGGTTGGTCTCGCGCGGCACCTTCGGCGGGGCGTCGGGGACCATCTCGGTCTGGACGTTACGGAAGACCGGATGGTCGAGGTCGTCGGTCTGCCAGGTGTGCGGCACCTTGACCTGCTGCCAGCCCGAGGTGTCGTATCCCTCGCGCCAGAACCCCGCGGGCGCCTTGTCGGGACGTTCCGCGATCTTGAACCGCCACTGTCCGTCGAGGCTGCGCTCCCACTTGCGGGCGTCGTCCTGGCGGAGGCGGGCGTGCGGGGGCTCCTGCCCCTCCCCCGTCGCCCCCGGATCTTCGAGGTAGGCGTGGACGTCGGCGGGAAACTTCCCCACGTCGCCCTGGAGTCCGGCAGCACTGCCGCTCGCCGTCATGCTCAGTCCGACGGCTGCGGCGAGGGCCACCACCGTGCTCAGTAATTTCCGGCCGCTTCTCGACCCCTCCGCGCTCGTACGCACCATGCCACCTCGCAGATTCGACACGAAACCACCAGACACGAACACGCGCGCACCGTATTCAACACCTGACGTGTCGTCAATGGGGCGCGCGTGGCGTGGGATTCAGCGGGTACGAGCGGGGAGGTCCAGCCTCCTCAGGCCGTAGGGCCCTGTTCCATGAACGCCCGCAGCCCCGCCGTCAGGTCCTTCGCGGACGGAGCGGTCTGGGGATCGGTCATCCACTGCATCATCACGCCCGCCATCAGCGCCTGCGTGAGGAGGCCCGCGACCCGCGCCTTCTCCGGATCGGCCTCGGGGTCCATGCCGAGGAAGGCCTCCGCCATCCCCGTACGGCCCTCCTCCTGCGGCCCCTTGATGGCCTCGCGCAGCGCCTCGTCGTACTCCAGGCGCGTGACGACCTCCAGCTGGAGCTTCCACACCTTGCGGCTGATCTCGAAGGAGTCGATGACCTTGCCCCAGACGGCCTCGAAGCGCTCGTACGGATCGGCGGGCAGCGGCGCCGCGCCCTCCTGCCCCGCCGGGCCGACCGCATTGCCCCACTCCTCGGTCAGGGCCAGGAAGGCCTGGTTGAGCAGGGCCTCCTTGGAACCGTAGTGGTAGCCGATGGAGGCGAGGTTGGTGCCGGACGCGGCGACGATGTCGCGGGCGGTGGTCCGGGCGTACCCCTTGTCCAGCAGGCACTGCTTGGCGCCTTCGAGCAGATCCTCACGATGTCCCATGAACGCAGCGTACCCCCGTTCTAGACGCTTGTGTAAGACGCACGTCTAAAGCAGGGGTACGGGGCAGCGGTACGGAGACTTCTACGGGTGGGGCAACTGCCGTACTAGTCGGCCAGGTTGACCGAACGCGCGGACGTCGCGCCGATCTCCTCGGCCAGCTCGCCCAGCACGTTCTGCGGGACGGTGTCGTCGACGGTCAGGACCGCGAGGGCCTCGCCGCCCACGTCGGCGCGGGCGACCTGCATGCCCGCGATGTTCAGCCCGGCCTCGCCGAGGACGCGGCCGACGGTGCCGACGACGCCCGGACGGTCCTGGTAGCGCAGGACGACCATGTGGTCGGCGAGCGCCAGGTCCACGTCGTACTCGCCGATGGCGACGATCTTCTTGAGGTTCTTCGGACCGGCCAGCGTGCCGGAGACCGAGACCTCCTCGCCACCGGTGAGGGTGCCGCGTACCGTCACCACGTTGCGGTGCTCGGTGGACTCGCTGCTGGTGGTGAGGCGGACCTCGACACCACGCTCCTGTGCGAAGAGCGGCGCGTTGACGTAGGACACCGTCTCCTCGACGACGTCCTCGAACACGCCCTTGAGCGCGGAGAGTTCGAGCACCTTCACGTCGTGCTGGGTGATCTCGCCGTACACCTCGACGTCGAGGCGGGCCGCGACCTCGCCCGCCAGCGCGGTGAAGATCCGGCCGAGCTTCTCGGCGAGCGGCAGGCCCGGGCGCACGTCCTCGGCGATGACGCCGCCCTGGACGTTGACCGCGTCCGGGACCAGCTCGCCGGCGAGCGCGAGGCGGACGGACTTGGCGACGGAGACGCCGGCCTTCTCCTGGGCCTCGTCGGTCGACGCACCGAGGTGCGGGGTGCAGACGACCTGGTCGAGCTCGAAGAGCGGGGAGTCCGTGCAGGGCTCCTTCGCGTACACGTCGAGGCCGGCGCCGGCCACGCGGCCCTCCTTGAGCGCCGAGTACAGCGCGGCCTCGTCGACGATGCCGCCTCGGGCCGCGTTCACGATCCGTACCGCCGGCTTGACCTTGTGCAGGGCGTCGTCGCCGATCAGACCGAGCGTCTCGGGGGTCTTGGGGAGGTGCACGGTGATGAAGTCGGAGACTTCGAGCAGCTCGTCCAGGGTGAGGACCTTGACACCCATCTGGGCGGCGCGCGCGGGCTGCACGTACGGGTCGTAGGCGACGACCTTCATGCCGAACGCGGACATCCGCTGGGCGACCAGCGCGCCGATGCGGCCGAGGCCGACGACGCCGAGGGTCTTCTCGGCCAGCTCGACGCCGCTGTACTTCGAGCGCTTCCACTCGCCGTTCTTGAGCGCGGAGTTGGCCTGCGGGATGTTGCGGGCCGTGGCGAGGATGAGACCGCAGGCGAGCTCGGCGGCGGTGACGATGTTGGAGGTCGGCGCGTTGACGACCATCACGCCGGACTTGGTGGCGGCGGAGACGTCGACGTTGTCGAGGCCGACACCGGCGCGGGCGACGACCCGGAGCTTCTTCGCGGCGGCGATCGCCTCCGCGTCCACCTTGGTCGCGGAGCGGACGAGGATCGCGTCCACGTCGGCGATGGCGGGCAGGAGTGCGGCGCGGTCGGCTCCGTTGCAGTGCCGGATTTCGAAGTCCGGCCCCAGGGCGTCGACGGTCGCGGGCGACAGCTCTTCAGCGATGAGTACGACAGGCTTGGCAGTGCTCACGTGAGTCCTCACTGGATCCTTTGCGGACGGCCGTCCCGACGGCCGCAGCGGTGGAGGTGGTGGGGGGTGCCTGGTGGATTTCCTCGGGAGAAGGAGCGGCGTCCAGTGGTGCCGATCGCCAGGCGCCGGAAGGTCCTCGTGGCGGAGCCACTAGGTCCTTTCGGTAACGCAGCGAGCGGTGGTGCTGGGCGTCGCGACGCCGAGGAAATCCATCAGGTACCCCCCGGGCCGCGTGGAAGACGCACGACGCTGTGGGCCTGACGCGTGGATGTGGTTCAGAAGTGTAGTGGTGCGGGGCGGCGGAAACTCCGCCTTCTTGGCGCGATCACCCGTCCGGGGCTCGACGTTGTGT
>NZ_JBSGZD010000123.1:0-21491 GCF_053610825.1 Streptomyces sp. NPDC054863
GCACGATTCCCGTGCCGGGCCCCTCGCTGCGTACCGTCCCAGGACGTCAGAGCTGCTCGATGACGTAGTCGATGCAGGCGGTCAGCGCCTGCACGTCCGCCGGGTCGACCGCCGGGAACATCGCCACGCGCAACTGGTTGCGGCCCAGCTTGCGGTACGGCTCCGTGTCGACGATCCCGTTGGCGCGCAGGACCTTCGCGACGGCCGCCGCGTCGATGCCGTCCGCGAAGTCGATCGTGCCGATGACCTGCGAGCGCTTCGCCGGGTCGGTGACGAACGGGGTCGCGTGCTTCGAGGTCTCCGCCCACGAGTACAGGGCGGTGGAGGAGGCGCCGGTGCGCTTGACCGCCCAGTCCAGGCCGCCCTGCTTGTTGAGCCAGGTCAGCTGCTCGTTCAGGAGGAAGAGCGTGGAGAGGGCCGGGGTGTTGTACGTCTGGTTCTTGAGCGAGTTGTCGATCGCCGTCGGGAGCGAGAAGAACTCCGGGACGTGGCGGCCGGACGCGTGGACGCGGGCCGCGCGTTCCAGGGCCGCCGGGGAGAAGGCCGCCAGCCACAGGCCGCCGTCCGCCGCGAAGGACTTCTGCGGGGCGAAGTAGTAGACGTCGGTCTCGGTGATGTCGACGGGGAGGCCGCCTGCGCCGGACGTCGCGTCGACCAGGACGAGGGAACCCTCGTCGGCGCCCGCGACGCGCTTGATCGGCGCCGCGACACCCGTCGACGTCTCGTTGTGCGTGAACGCGTAGACGTCGACGCCCGCTTCGGCCTTCGGGTCCGGGTGCGTACCCGGGTCCGAGGCGATCACGGTCGGGTCGGCCAGCCACGGGGCGGCCTTGGCCGCCTTCGCGAACTTCGAGGAGAACTCGCCGAAGGAGAGGTGCTGGGACCTGTTGTCGATGAGCCCGTGGGTGGCGACGTCCCAGAAGGCGGTGGAGCCGCCGTTGCCCAGGACGACCTCGTAGCCCTCGGGGAGGGAGAAGAGGTCGCGCACGCCGTCCCGTACCGCACCGACCAGGTTCTTCACCGGAGCCTGGCGGTGGGACGTACCCATGAGTGAAGTGCCGGTGGCGGCAAGCGCGTCGAGCGCCTCCGTCCGTACTTTGGAGGGGCCCGCGCCGAAACGGCCGTCGGCGGGCTTGATGTCAGCGGGAATCCGGATCTCAGCCACGAGCCGGAGCGTAGTCGCTCCCGGGGGACGGATGTGACTCCGTCCGGCGGATGAGACGACCGGCACTCCGGCCCGGGCAGGTGTTTTCGTACGAGAGACGCGGGTGTCTGCGTACGAGGGACGTGCTGGTCGGGGTCGTTCAGGCCTGCTTGCCCAGCAGGACCGGGACCTCGACGAGGTCGTTCTGCGTCACGACCGGCTTGTTGCGCAGCTCGGAGGCGTCTACCGCGAGGGTCAGGCCGGGGAAACGGGCGTACAGCGCGGGCAGCGCGACGGCCGCCTCCAGGCGGGAGAGGGCCGCACCCGGGCACACGTGCGGGCCGTACCCGAAGCTGATGTGCTTCACGGTCTCGCGGGTGACGTCGAAGTCCTCGGCGCTCTCGCCGTGCACCCGCTCGTCGCGGCCGATCGCACCGAAGGAGACGACCAGGGCCTCGCCCTTGGGGAGGACCGAGTCGCCGACCGGGACGTCCTCGGTGGCGTAGCGGAGCAGGACGTGCGAGGTCGGGGTCGACCAGCGGAGGGTCTCCTCGACGACGTTCTCCCACGGAACCTCGCCGGAGAGGACCTTGGCCCGCTGCTCGGGGTGGGTCTCCAGGCCGATGACGGCCTGGAGGATCAGGCTGATCGTCGTCTCGTGACCGGCGATGATCATGACCTTGATGGTGTTGAGGAGCTCCTCCTCGGTGAGCCGGTCGCCCTCGTCCGACGCGTTCAGCAGCGCGCTGGTGAGGTCGTCGCCCGGGTTGGCGCGCTTCTCCGCGAGGACCTCGGTGAAGATCGCGTCGATCTCGGCCAGCACCTTGGGCATCTCGCCCGGCCCGGTCTCGCTGGAGAAGAACCGGTCGAAGACCGCGGTCAGCCGCGGGCTGACGACCTTCTCGACACCCATCAGCGCCGTGACGACCTTCATCGGCAGCGGCGCCGCGAACAGCGCCTTCAGGTCGACGGGCGCGCCCGGCTCCTGCTCGGCCAGGGCGTCCAGCAGGGTGTTCGTGATCGCCTCGACGCTGCCGCGCAGATGCTCCACCCGGCGCACGGTCAGCGCCTGGGCGACCAGCAGCCGCAGCCTGCGGTGCTCGGGGCCGTCCACGGTGAGCATCGACCGGCCCGGGTTGACCAGGCCGATCAGCGGCCAGTCCATCGCGATCTCGCCGCGCTGCCAGGCGTTCCAGTGTCCGATGTCCTTCACCACGCGCGGGTCGTTGAGCAGCGCGCGGGCCTCGGTGTGGTGGGTGACCGCGTAGCAGGGGACGCCGCCGGGCAGCACCACGCGGGCGAGCGGACCCGCCTCGCGCAGCCGCGCGCCCTCGCCGACGAGGTCGTGCACGAACGGGTCGAGGGTTATCGGATCGTGCGCGTTCCCGGCGCTCGCGCCCGTCACGGGGCAGGACAGCGCGCCGGAAACCCCGGTCGTCTCGGTCATACGGTGCCTCCAAGGGCGGGAGTGGGCGTGAACGTCACCGGCAGCGCGGTCAGTCCGCGCAGCCAGGGGGAGGGGCGACGGGTGAGGGACGCGGCGGGCACGGCCAGGTCGATGTCCGGCAGCCGGTCGAGCAGGACCTCCACCGCGGTACGGGCGATGACCTCGGCGGTCTCCCGCGCGGGGAACGGGCAGCGGTGCTCGCCGTGGCCGAAGGAGAAGAACGCGTTGTTGCCGCCCGTCAGCACGGAGGCGTCGGTACGGACCTGGGGGTCGCCGTTGGCCGCGGCGAGCCCGAGCAGCAGGAGGTCGCCCGCGGCGACGGCGCGCCCGCCCAGCCGGGTGTCCCTGGAGGCCCAGCGGCCCGCCACGTTCTGCGTCGGGGTGTCCTCCCAGAGCACCTCGTTCATGGCCTCGGCGACGCTGTGCCTGCCGCCCGAGAGGGAGGCGGTGAAGCGGTCGTCGGTGAGCATCAGGCGCAGCGTGTTGCCGATCCAGTCGGCGGTCGGCTGGTGGCCCGCGGCCATCATGACCATCAGGTCCTGGAGGATCTCCATCGGGCTGAAGCCGTCGGGGCCCGAGGCGTCGCCGTCGGCCAGCATCCGGGACGCCACGTCCTGGCCGGGCTCGGCCTGCTTGGCGGCGAGGAGGCCGGTGATGGTCTGGGTGACGTGCTGCTGGCCCGCGAGGGCGCGCTCGCGGCCGTCGATCATGTCGTTGAGCGCGGCGACGAGCGAGGGGCCCTGCTCGTCGGGGATGCCGTAGATCTTCGCCAGCACGCGGACCGGGAGCAGCATCGCGTAACGGCTGATGATGTCGGTCCCGCCCCTGGTGCAGAACTCGTCGATCAGCCCGTCCGCGAACTGCTCCGCGTACCGCTTGAGTTCGAACGGGTCGACCGCTTCCAGCGCGTCGCTGATCAGCTGGGCGCGGCGGGTGTGGCGCTCGCCGACCGTGTAGAGGATCGACGGCTGCCTGCGGCCGATCATGGGCAGCAGGGGCCAGTCGGCGGGTATGCGGTCCCACTGGTTCCACAGCTCGGAGTCCCGGGAGAAGAGCACCGGGTCCGAGGTGAGCTGGTGCAGTTCGCGGTAGCCGGTGACCAGCCAGGCCGGGATGTCGCCGGGCAGGGTGACCGGGACGACCGGGCCGTGCTCGCGGCGCATGTCGCGGTAGAGGGCGGCGGGCTCGATCTGGAAGCGGGGGCCGGAGAGGGGGACGGACGCTTCCACCTCGGCCGCCGCTCCGGTTCCTGCTCCGGCGAGGGCGTGTGCGGGGCAGCCCGGGGGCGGTGTGGTCACTGGGAGGTGCTCCCTCGGGCTGGGGTGGCTGTGACGGCTGTGGGCCCTGCCGCGGTGGCTCGGCCCGCCGTCGACAGGTGGTGCAGGTGCTCGACGAGCGTGATCAGTACGTTCTTGCTGGAGGCCCGGCTGCGGGCGTCGCAGGTGACCATCGGGACGTGGTCGGGCAGGTCGAGGGCTTCCCGTACCTGCTCGTCCGTGTGGACCGGGCCGCCGAAGTCGTTGCGCGCCACGACGAACGGCGTGCCGTGGTGTTCCAGGCGGTCGATGGCGTACCAGGAGTCGGCGAGGCGGCGGGTGTCGACGAGGACGACCGCGCCGAGGGTGCCGGAGAAGAGGCGGTCCCACAGGAACCAGAAGCGTTCCTGGCCGGGTGCGCCGAAGAGGTAGAGGACGGTGCGGCCGTCGATCGATATGCGGCCGAAGTCGAAGGCGACGGTGGTCGAGGACTTCGTCCGTACGCCGTCGAGGTCGTCGATCTTCTCGCCCGCACGGGTCATCGTCTCCTCGGTGTTGAGGGGACGGATCTCGCTGACGGAACGGACCATGGTGGTCTTGCCCACGCCGAAGCCGCCGACGACGACGATCTTGAGACCGTTGTCGGCGGTGCGGGACAGGTGGGGCCGGTCGTCCCCGGGCGCGGGGTGGTGCGCCGGGTCAGAGATTGCGGAGGCCAACGAGCACCTGCTCCAGGAGTTCGGGTTCGGGGAGTTCGGCGGATTCGGGAGCGCGGCGCGGGTGGCGGGCGCTGATCCGGCCGGTGTCGAGCAGATCGGCCAGCAGGATGCGGGTGATGCCGACGGGCAGAGCGAGCTCGGCGGCGATCTCCACGACGGCGATCGGGTAGTCGCACATGCGCAGGATCGCCGCGTGCTCGGACTGCATGCCCGGCGTCGGGTCGCACTCCGCGACGACCAGGGTGACCAGGTCGAACGCGTCGGAGTGGGTGCGGCTGCGGCCCCCGGTGACGGTGTAGAGCCGGTCGGGGGAGTCGTCGCGGCCCGGGCGGTGCGGGCGGGCCGGCGTGCTCATGCGGCGGGGGTGCTGTTGGCGCCCTTGCCGGTCGAGCGGGGTTCGGCGGCGAGGTGTTCGCCGAGCTGCTCGACGAGTTCGCTCATGTTGTGGCCGATGAGGCCGACGTCGGAGTCCTCGCCCGCGACGACGGCGAGGTGTGCGCCCGCGCCCGCCTCGACGATGAACAGGATGCCGCCGTAGAACTCGGCCATCGCCTGCCGGACACCGCCGCTGCCGTCGCCGAACTCGATCGACGCCCCGTGGGTCAGGCTCTGGATGCCTGCGGCGATGGCGGCCAGTTGGTCGGCCTGGTCGACGGAGAGCTCGGGCGTGCGGCAGAGCTTGAGGCCGTCCCGGGACAGGACGAGGGCGTGACGGGCGCCGGGGGTGCGCTCCAGCAGGCTCTCCAGCAGCCAGTTGAGCTTCTCGTCGGTGGTGGCGGTCATCGGTTGTCGTTGCCTTCCGGGTGCGTGTGGGGGTGGGGGTGCTGTGCCGTGTCCTGCTCGGGGCCCTGGCCCTGGCCCTGGCTCTGGCTCTGGACCGCCCGGCGGAACGTGCTGAAACGGTCCGTCGCGGCCGGTCGGGCGGCGGCCCCGGCCTGTGCGGGCCTGGGCGGTGTGTCAGGCCCGGCCGGGTGCGCGGCGGCCAGGGTCCGGCCCCGGCGGCGCTTGGGCAGCCCGCTCTCGCCGAACTGGGGGAGGTTGCCGGTGGTCTCGGAGGCGGGGGCGTCGCCGGAGGGAGCGGCGGACGGTGCCGTCCCTGCCGTCGGCTCTGCGAGCGCGTGATCGGGGGTGACTTCGCGTTCTCGTACGGAGAGGTCCTCGTGGTCCTCGCTCTCCCGGGGCCCTTCGCTCTCCTCGCGTACGGGATCTTCCGTACGTACGACAGCGGCATCGGCCCCCGCCCCGGCCGCAGCGGGCGCCGCCGCCTCAAGAGGCGCAGGCGGTGCGGACGGCGCCGCCGCCTCAAGAGGCGTCGTCGGCACGGTCTGCGTCGGCACGGTCCTCGGTACGGTCTCTGGCGGCACCGCCTTCGGCAGCCGCGTCGACCCGGTGTCGTGGCGCGGGGCCGCAGCGGTCGGCTGCGGCTGGGTCAGCAGCTCCTGCGGCAGCAGCATCAGCGCACCCGTGCCCCCGCGCGCCGACGGCCGGAAGGACACCTTCAGCCGGTGCTTGCGGGCGAGGCAGCCGACGACCGCGAGGCCGAGCCGGGTGCCCGAGAGGCTCGTCAGGTCCAGCGGCGTCTGTGCGCACACCGCGCGCTCCGCCCGGCGCAGCTGCACGTCGCTCATCACGAGCCCGCTGTCCTCGACGGTGATGATGAGGCCCGCCGGGACCTCTTCCACGTACACGTGCACCTCGGCCGTCGGCGGCGAGAAGTTCGCCGCGTTGTCGAGGAGCTCGGCGAGGGCGTGCATGACGCCTTCCGCCGCGTGACCGGCGACGGCGACCTCGCTGGTGGAGTGCAGCCGGACGCGCTGGTAGCCGTTGATGCGGCCCATCGCGCCGCGCAGGACGGACTCCATCACGATCGGTTTTGCCCATCTGCGACCGGAACGCGCACCCGTGAGGATGGCGATGCTGTCCGCGAGACGGCCCGCCTGGGCGGTGCGGTGGTCCAGGTGCAGCAGGTCGCCCAGGACGTCCTCGTCGGTGTGCCGGTGCTCCATCTCGCGGAGGTCGGCCAGCATGCTCGTGGCGAGCGCCTGCATGCGGCCCGCCGCGTTCGCGCACGCGGACATCGCTGCCGCGCGGGAGGACTCGCCGCGGCCGACCTCGGTGGCGAGGGTGGTGAGCAGCCCCCGCGCGTGCTCGTTGTCCAGCGTGCCCAGCGCATGCTTCGTCGCGGCGAGGGCGGTGGAGACCGAGTCGCCGGAGCGCAGCCTGGTGACCAGTCCTGGCACGGTCTCCTGGGCGAACCGCTCGGCGTCGCGGCGGCCGGCGGAGATCGCCTCCCGCAGCCCGCGCGCCTGCACCTCGGCACGGACGGCGACGGTGACGGCGGCGGTCAGCAGCACCGCGGCGGCGCCGCCGCACCAGGCCAGCGGGGTCCGCACCTGCTCGGGGGCGGCGAGCACCGCCCACAGGAGCAGCAGGCCGGAGACGGCCGCCGAGATCGACAGGGCCAGTGCGGACGCTCGGCGCAAGGACATGAGAAGTGGGGCCTCCTGAAAGAGTGCCCACTATAAAAGAACTGATGATCAGTTGGGAAAGGTCCTGTTCGCATTTCTTATGCACGTGCACAACAAGTCGACATGTTCTGCCCGATTAATGACACCGTGCATGCTTGATTCATGGCTGAACAGCGGCGCGTGACGACCGAGTTGGCAGCGGACCTGAGGGCGGCAGTGCGCGGGGAGGTGTCCTTGGACGCCGCCGCACGGGCCCTCATGACGATGGACGCCTCCAACTACCGGAGGGTCCCCCTGGGCGTCGTGGCCCCGCGCGACGCGGACGACGTCGCCGCCGCCCTGGCCGTCTGCCGGGCGCACGGGGTGCCGGTGGTGCCGCGCGGCGGCGGCACCTCCATCGCGGGCCAGGCGACCGGCACCGGCGTCGTCCTGGACACCACGCTCCACCTGAGGGCGATCGTCGACCTGGACCCGGCCGCCCGTACGGCGGTGGTCGGGCCCGGGGTCGTGCTCGACGACCTGCGGGCGGCGGCGGCACCGTACGGACTGACCTTCGGGCCCGACCCGTCCACGCACAGCCGCTGCACCCTCGGCGGCATGATCGGAAACAATTCCTGCGGCTCGCACTCGGTCGCCTGGGGCACGACGGCCGACCAGGTGCGGGAATTGAATGTCCTGACATACGGAGGCGATCAGTTGCGGCTGTCGCGCGGCGGCTGGGACGCCGTTCCCGCCACTCTCCGTACGGAACTCCACACGCTGCTGACGAAGAACCTCGCCCTCTTGAGGACGGGGTTCCCCGAACTCCCCCGCCGCATCTCGGGTTACGCACTCGACGCGCTCCTGCCGGAGAACGGCGTCGACCTCGCCCGTGCCTTCTGCGGCAGCGAGGGCACGCTCGGGGTGGTGACCGAGGCCGTCGTCGGGCTGGTGGAGGCACCTCGTGCGCGCGCCCTCGCCGTCCTCGGCTACGCCGACGAGAGCGCGGCGGCGGAAGCGGCCCCCGGCATCCTGCCGTACGGGCCGCTGACCGTGGAGGGCATGGCCGCCGACCTCGTACCCGAGCGGGAGCGGGCGCTGCTGCCGCGCGGGGCGGCCTGGCTGTTCGTCGAGACGGGCGGCGGGAGCCCGGCGCAGGCCCGTGCGCGGGCGGAGGAGGTCGTCCGGGGTGCGGACGCGGTGGACGGGACGGTGGTGGCGGACGCGGCAGGACAGCGCGCCCTGTGGCGCATCCGCGAGGACGCGAGCGGGACCGCGACCCGGATGCCCGACGGCAGCGAGGCCTGGCCGGGCTGGGAGGACTGCGCGGTGCCGCCCGCCAGGCTCGGTGCGTACCTCCGCGACTTCCGCGCCCTGATGGCGGCCCACGGGCTGCGCGGGACGCCGTACGGGCACTTCGGGGACGGCTGCATCCACGTCCGTATCGACTTCGACCTCTTGAGGCGCGAGGGGGTGGCCCGCTTCCGCCGCTTCTCCGAGGAACTCGCGGACCTCGTCGCCGCCCACGGCGGCTCGCTCTCCGGCGAACACGGCGACGGCCAGGCGCGCGCCGAACTCCTGCCCCGGATGTACGGGCCCGAACTGGTCGGCCTCTTCCACGAGTTCAAGGACGTCTGGGACCCGGCGGGCGGCATGAACCCGGGGATGCTCGCCCGCCCCGCCCGCCTCGACGAGAACCTCCGCTTCGCCGTCCTCCCGGCCGAACCGGTCCGCGACGTCGCCTTCGGCTACCCGCACGACGGCGGCGACTTCTCGGCGGCCGTACGCCGCTGCGTGGGCGTCGCCAAGTGCCGTACGCAGTCGGCGCCGGACGGCGGCACCGGTGTGATGTGCCCGTCCTACCGGGTCACCGGCGACGAACAGCACTCCACGCGCGGGCGCGCGCGGCTGCTGCACGAGATGCTCGCGGGCGAGGTCGTCGAGGACGGCTGGCGCTCGACGGAGGTCAAGGACGCCCTCGACCTCTGCCTCTCCTGCAAGGGATGCCGCAGCGACTGCCCGGTGGGGGTCGACATGGCCACGTACAAGGCGGAGTTCCTGCACCACCACTACGCGGGCCGGTTGCGCCCCGCCTCGCACTACGCACTGGGCCGCCTGCCGGAATGGCTGCGCCTGGCGTCCCCCCTGGCGCCGCTCGTCAATTCCGCTGCCGCCCTGCCCCCCTTGGCCTCGATCGCCAGGCGGACGGCCGGGATCGCCCCGGAACGCCCGATCCCCCCGCTCGCCCCCCGGACCTTCCGCCGCTGGGCACGCGGACGCCCGCTCACGCCTTCCCCTTCCTCGGCCCCCCTGATCACCCTCTGGCCGGACACCTTCACCAACCACCTCTCTCCGGCGGTGGGAATCGCGGCGGTACGAGTCCTGGAAGCGGCGGGCCTGCGCGTCCGCCTCCCGCGCGCGGGCCTGTGCTGCGGCCTCACCTACGTCTCCACCGGCCAGTTGGACCGGGCCCGCACGGTCATGCGCCGCACGCTGGCGGCGGTGCCGCCGGACACCCCTCTGGTCGTCCTGGAACCCAGTTGCGCCGCGGCCCTCAAGAGCGACCTCCCGGACCTGCTCGGCGACGACCCCCGCGCACACCGACTGGCCTCGAATGTCCGGACATTCGCTCAATCCCTGGAGGAGTACGCCCCCGGCTGGACCCCACCCCTCCTGAACCGCCCGGTCACCGGCCAGACCCACTGCCACCAGCACGCGGTCCTGGGTGACGACGCGGAACGCCGCCTCCGCGAGAAGGCGGGCCTCACGGGTCCGCTCGCGGGCGGCTGCTGCGGCCTGGCAGGCAACTTCGGCTTCGAGAAGGGCCACTACGAGGTGTCGAAGGCCTGCGCGGAGGAACAGTTGCTGCCGGGGGTGCGGGACCTCGCCGAGGGGGGCGAGCTGCTGGCGGACGGCTACTCGTGCCGCACGCAGATCGAGCACCTGGGGTCCGGTGCGCGGGCGAGGCACTTGGCGGAGGTCCTGGCGGAGGGGCTGTGAAGCGGGCCACCGGCCCACTCAATCCCCCATGCCATCATGGGAGTACATCCCATTGAACACGAGGTGCACCACAGTGAACGAGGTCGAGCCCCAGGCCAAGCCCGTCCCCGCCCCCCTCATCGACGCGGAGGCCGCCGCGGCCTGTACGGCCACCAAGCCCGGCGGACGGCCCGCGAGCCCCCGACGCGGCAGCCACCTCGCCCCCGTGGCCCTCGTCGTCGCCGGTGGCCTCTCCGTCCAGTTCGGCTCCGCCCTCGCCGTCCTGATCATGCCGAGGACCGGTGCCCTCGGCGTCGTCACGCTCCGGCTCGCCGTCGCCGCAGTCGTGATGCTCCTCGTGTGCCGTCCGTCCGTCCGCGGCTACACCCGCCGCGACTGGGGCACCATCCTCGTCTTCGGCCTCGCCATGGGCGGCATGAACACGCTCTTCTACCAGGCCGGCGACCGCATCCCGCTCGGCGCCGCCGTCACCCTCGAAGTGCTCGGCCCGCTCGCGCTCTCGGTCTTCGCCTCCCGTCAGTGGGCCAGCGTGCTGTGGGCGGGCCTCGCCCTCGCAGGAGTGGGGCTGCTGGGCGCCGCAGGGTTCGGCGGCCTGGACCTCGTGGGCGCCGCCTTCGCGCTCTCCGCGGGCGCGTGCTGGGCCGCGTACATCGTCTTCAGCGCGAAGACGGGACGCCGCTTCCCGCAGGCCGACGGCCTCGCCCTCGCGATGGCTGTCGCGGCCCTGCTGAGCCTGCCCCTCGGGGTACTCGAAGCGGGCACGAAGCTGATCGACCCGGTGACCCTCGGCCTGGGCGCCGCCGTCGCGCTGATGTCCTCCGTCCTGCCGTACACCCTCGAACTCGTCGCCCTGCGCAAGATGCCCGCACCGACCTTCGCCGTGCTGATGAGCCTGGAGCCCGCGATCGCGGCCGGTGCCGGATTCCTCATCCTGCACCAGGCGTTGTCGCTGGTCGACGCGCTGGCGATCGCCCTGGTCATCGGTGCGAGCGTGGGCGCGGTGCGCAGCCAGACCCGGCAGAAGGCCCCGCGCGTCCCTGCCAAGTAGCCGCCCGGGCAGCCGAAACAATCACAGAACGCAGCCCCCGAGTAATTCAAGCACGCTTGCTTGTTTCCTCGGGGGCTGCCATGCTCCGGACACGCAGCCACGCCCCGATGGGAGCGCACCGTGTCCGAACTCGACGCCGTACTCCAGGACTTGCACGACGAGAGCGCCGAACTCGACAGCCTCGTGGCGGACTTGACGGACGCCCAGTGGCGTCTGCCCACTCCCGCCGCCCGCTGGACCCTCGCCCACCAGATCGCCCACCTCGCCTGGACCGACGCGGCGGCCCTGCTGGCGGCGACCGACCCGGAGGCGTTCGGCGCCGAGGTGGCCAAGGCGGAGGCGAATCCCGAGGGCTTCGTCGACGACGGCGCCGACGCGGGCGCCGTGCTCCCGCCCGCCGAACTGCTGGCCCGCTGGCGGACCGGCCGCGACCGGCTGTGGCAGATCCTTGAGCTCGCCCCGGCCGGCACCCGCTACCCCTGGTACGGGCCGCCGATGAGCGTCGCCTCGATGGCCACCGCCCGCCTCATGGAGACCTGGGCGCACGGCCAGGACGTCGCCGACGCCCTCGGGGTGCGGCGCGAGCCGACCGCCCGGCTGCGACAGGTGGCCAGGATCGGGGTGCGGGCCCGCGAC
This sequence comes from Streptomyces sp. NPDC054863, assembly GCF_053610825.1. Taxonomy (NCBI): domain Bacteria; kingdom Bacillati; phylum Actinomycetota; class Actinomycetes; order Kitasatosporales; family Streptomycetaceae; genus Streptomyces; species Streptomyces sp. NPDC054863. The sequence continues at coordinate 11,698 of NZ_JBSGZD010000123.1, forward strand.
TACGCCTTCTTCGTACGGGGACTGCCCGCGCCCGCCGAGGAGTTCCGGGTGGAGCTGACCGGGCCCGGCGGGGAGCTCTGGGCGTACGGACCCCAGGACGCGGCCCAGCGCGTGACCGGGCCCGCCCTGGACTTCTGCCTCCTGACCACCCAGCGCGCCCACCGCGACGACCTCGCCCTGCACGCGGAGGGCGCCGACGCGGACCGCTGGCTGGACATCGCCCAGGCCTTCGCGGGCCCGGCGGGAGAAGGACGCAAGCCGCAGGGGTCCCGGCCGTGACCGGCGGCCCGGACCCTGCCCGCCCCGGTCCTGCCCGCCCAGGTCCTGACCGCCCTGGCCCGGCCCGCCTCGGCCCTGACCGCCCCGGTCCGGCCCGCCCCGAAGTCCTCCGCATCGGCAACGCCTCCGGCTTCTACGGCGACCGCTTCGACGCCGTCCGCGAGATGCTCACCGGCGGCGAACTCGACGTCCTCACCGGGGACTACCTCGCCGAACTGACCATGCTGATCCTCGGCCGCGACCGCCTGAAGGACCCCTCCCGGGGCTACGCCAAAACCTTCCTGCGCCAGTTGGAGGACGGCCTGGGGCTCGCCCACGACCGGGGCGTGAAGATCGTCACCAATGCGGGCGGACTCCACCCCGCAGGACTCGCCACCGCAGTGCGGGAGTTGGCCGGGCGGCTGGGGACACCGGTCAAGGTCGCTCACGTACAGGGGGACGACCTGATCGGAAACGGTCGGCCCCACCACCGGTGGCCGGAGGGAACACTCACCGCCAACGCCTACCTCGGCGGCGCCGGCATCACCGCCTGTCTCGACGCCGGAGCGGACATCGTCGTCACCGGCCGGGTCACGGACGCCGCCCTGGTCACCGGGGTCGCCGCGCACTGGTTCGGCTGGGGCCCCGAGGCGTACGACGAGCTGGCGGGTGCGGTCGTCGCCGGGCACGTCCTGGAGTGCGGCACCCAGGCCACCGGCGGCAACTACTCCTTCTTCGGCGCCCACGACGTGCGACGCCCAGGCTTCCCCCTCGCGGAGATCCGCGCCGACGGCTCGTCCGTCATCACCAAGCACCCCGGCACGGGCGGCGTCGTCGACACCGGCACCGTCACCGCCCAGCTCCTCTACGAGACGGGCGGCGCGCGCTACGCGGGCCCCGACGTCACCGCCCGCCTCGACACCGTACGGCTGGAGCAGGAGGCCCCCGACCGGGTGCGCATCACCGGCGTACGGGGCGAGGAACCGCCGCCCACCCTCAAGGCGGGGCTCACCAGGATCGGCGGCTGGCGCAACGAGGTCGTGTTCGTACTCACCGGCCTCGACGTCGAGGAGAAGGCGGCGCTGGTGCGGGAGCAGGTCGAGGAAGCCCTCGGCGGCGCCAAGAGGCGCCCGGCGGAGGTGCGTTGGACCCTGGCCCGCACCGACCGCGAGGACGCCGACACCGAGGAGTGCGCGAGCGCCCTGCTGCGGCTCGTCGTCCGCGACCCGGACGCCGAGACCGTCGGCCGTGCGGTCAGCGGCGCGGCGGTGGAGCTGGCACTCGGCAGCTACCCCGGCTTCCACGTCACGGCCCCGCCGGGCAAGGGCGCCCCGTACGGCGTCTTCGAGGCCCGCCATGTGGACGCGGCGGACGTGCCGCACACGGCGGTACTGCCCGACGGCGCCGCGCAGGCGATCCCCGCGCCCGTACGGACCAGGCCCCTGGCCCCCGTACCGGATCCCGCTCTTCCCGAACCGCTGCCCGTGCAGCCCACCCGCCGCGCCCCTCTCGGCCTCGTCGCGGGCGCCCGCAGCGGCGACAAGGGCGGCGACGCCAACGTGGGCGTGTGGGTGCGCACCGACGACGCCTGGCGCTGGCTCGCCCACGAGCTGACGGTGGCGCGCCTGCGTCAACTGCTCCCCGAAACGGCCGATCTGACCGTCACCCGCACCGTCCTGCCCCACCTGCGCGCCCTCAACTTCACCGTCGAGGGCCTCCTCGGCGAGGGAGTCGCCGCCCAGGCCCGCTTCGACCCGCAGGCCAAGGCGGTCGGTGAGTGGCTGCGCTCGCGTCACCTCGACATACCGGAGGTTCTGCTGTGACCGCGACACCGGAGGTACTTCTGTGACCGTGCTCGCCTCGTCGCTCGACACCACGAGCCCCGAGTACGCCGCCCACCGCACCGCGATGCTCGACAAGCTCGACGACCTCAAAGAGGCGCACGCGCAAGCCCTCGCGGGGGGCGGCGAGAAATACGTCGCCCGCCACCGGAAGCGCGGCAAGCTGCTCGCCCGGGAGCGCATCGAGCTGCTGCTCGACCCCGACACCCCGTTCCTGGAGCTGTCCCCGCTCGCCGCCTGGGGCAGCGACTACCCGGTCGGCGCGTCCATGGTCACCGGCATCGGCGTCGTCGAGGGCGTCGAGTGCCTGATCACCGCGAACGACCCCACCGTGCGGGGCGGCGCCTCCAACCCGTGGACCCTCAAGAAGGCGCTGCGGGCCAACCAGATCGCGTACGAGAACCGGCTGCCGTGCATCAGCCTCGTCGAGTCCGGCGGCGCCGACCTGCCCTCCCAGAAGGAGATCTTCATCCCGGGCGGGGCGCTCTTCCGCGACATCACCCGGCTCTCGGCGGCAGGCATCCCCACGATCGCCGTCGTCTTCGGCAACTCCACGGCCGGCGGGGCGTACGTGCCCGGCATGTCCGACCACACCGTGATGATCAAGGAGCGGTCGAAGGTGTTCCTCGGCGGCCCGCCCCTGGTGAAGATGGCCACCGGCGAGGAGAGCGACGACGAGTCCCTGGGCGGCGCCGAGATGCACGCCCGCGTCTCGGGCCTCGCCGACCACTACGCCGTCGACGAGCCGGACGCCCTGAGGCAGGCCCGCCGCATCGTCGCCCGCCTCAACTGGCGCAAGGCGCAGCCGGATCCTCTGGAGGCGGAGCCGCCCCAGTACGACGCGGAGGAGCTCTCGGGAATCGTCCCCGGCGACCTCAAGACGCCCTTCGACCCGCGCGAGGTGATCGCCCGCCTCGTCGACGGCTCCGACTTCGACGAGTTCAAGCCGCTGTACGGGCCGAGCCTGACCACCGGCTGGGCCACCCTGCACGGCTACCCCGTGGGCATCCTCGCCAACGCCCAGGGGGTGCTGTTCAGCGCGGAGTCGCAGAAGGCCGCCCAGTTCATCCAGCTCGCCAACCAGCGCGACATCCCGCTGCTCTTCCTGCACAACACCACCGGCTACATGGTCGGCAAGGAGTACGAACAGGGCGGCATCATCAAGCACGGCGCGATGATGATCAACGCCGTCGCGAACTCCAAGGTCCCGCACCTGTCCGTCCTGATGGGCGCCTCGTACGGAGCCGGGCACTACGGCATGTGCGGGCGCGCCTACGACCCGCGCTTCCTGTTCGCCTGGCCCAGCGCCAAGTCCGCCGTGATGGGCCCCCAGCAGCTCGCGGGCGTCCTGTCGATCGTCGCCCGGGCATCCGCCGCGGCAAAGGGGCAGCCGTACGACGACGAGGCCGACGCCGGACTGCGCGCCATGGTGGAGCAGCAGATCGAGTCGGAGTCCCTCCCGATGTTCCTGTCCGGGCGGCTGTACGACGACGGGGTCATCGACCCGCGCGACACCCGCACCGTCCTCGGCCTGTGCCTGTCCGCGATCCACACGGCCCCCGTCGAGGGCGTGCGCGGCGGCTTCGGCGTCTTCCGGATGTGAGAGAACCGTGACCCCTCAGAACCCAGTGATCACTTCCCTGCTCGTCGCCAACCGCGGCGAAATCGCCTGCCGCGTCTTCCGTACGTGCGCGGAGCTCGGCATCGCCACCGTCGCCGTGCACTCCGACCCGGACGCCGACGCCCTCCACACACGCACGGCCGACGCCTCGGTACGTCTCCCGGGTGCGGCGCCCGCCGACACCTACCTGCGCGGCGAACTCGTCGTGAAGGCAGCCCTCGCGGCCGGCGCGGACGCCGTGCACCCCGGATACGGCTTCCTCTCCGAGAACGCCGACTTCGCCCGCGCGGTCCAGGGCGCGGGACTCACCTGGATCGGCCCGCCGCCCGAGGCCATCGAGGCCATGGCGTCCAAGACCCGTGCCAAGACCCTGATGGCGAAGGCCGGGGTGCCGCTCCTCGCCCCCGTCGACCCGGCGACCGCCACCGAGGCCGACCTGCCCCTCCTCCTCAAAGCGGCGGCGGGCGGCGGCGGGCGCGGCATGCGCGTCGTACGGGAACTCGCGCATCTTGAGGACGAGTTGACGGCAGCGGCGGCCGAGGCCCGGTCCGCGTTCGGCGACGGAGAGGTCTTCGCCGAGCCGTATGTCGAGCGGGGCCGCCACATAGAGGTGCAGGTCCTCGCCGACACCCACGGCACCGTATGGGCGCTCGGCACCCGAGACTGCTCGCTCCAGCGCCGCCACCAGAAGGTGATCGAGGAGGCCCCCGCGCCGGGCCTGCCCGACGGACTCCGGGCGTCCCTCCACGCCGCCGCCACCGCCGCCGCACGCGCCGTCGGGTACGTCGGCGCGGGCACGGTCGAGTTCCTCGTCGACGGGCAAGGCCGTGCGTACTTCCTGGAGATGAACACCCGCCTCCAGGTGGAACATCCGGTGACCGAGGCAGTGTTCGGCCTGGATCTCGTCGCGCTCCAGATCCGGATCGCGGAGGGGGAGCCCCTCCCGGCCGAGCCGCCCGCCCCGTCCGGGCACGCCGTCGAGGCCCGCCTGTACGCCGAGGACCCCGCGCACGGCTGGCAGCCCCAGACCGGCCCGCTGCACGCCCTGGAGGTCCCCGAGGGGCCCGGTCTGCGCCTCGACACGGGCTACGTCGGCGGCGACACCGTCGGCATCCACTACGACCCCATGCTCGCCAAGGTCGTCGCATGGGCGCCCACCCGCGCCGAAGCCGTCCGCAAGCTCGCCCACGCGCTCGTACGCGCCCGGGTGCACGGCCCCGTCACCAACCGGGACCTCCTCGTCGCGTCGTTGCGCCACCCCGAGTTCATGTCAGGACATCCGGACACCGGGTTCTACGACCGTCACCTCGCCGCCCTCACCGAGAAGCTGCCGGGAGAGGAACAGGCCGCCGTCGCCGCCGCCCTCGCGGACGCGGCCCGCAGGGGCAGCCGGTTCGGGGGCGGCTGGCGCAACGTCCCTTCGCAGCCGCAGACCAAGACGTACAACGGCCACGAGGTGCGCTACCGGCGCGACCGCGACGGCTGGTCCGCCGAGGGAGCGGAACGGGTGGTCTCCGTCGCCCCCGACCGGGTCGTACTCGAAGTCGACGGTGTGCGGCGCCGCCACCTCATAGAGGTGCACGGGGACCGGGTGTACGTCGACACCCCCACCGGCTCCCACACCCTCACCCCGGCCCCCCGCTTCCCCGACCCCACCGCCCGCACCGCCCCCGGCTCCCTGCTCGCCCCCATGCCGGGCACGGTCGTCCGCGTCGCAGAAGGCCTCGCGGAAGGCTCCCACGTGGTCGCGGGGCAGCCCCTGTTGTGGCTGGAGGCCATGAAGATGGAGCACCGCGTCGTCGCTCCCGCCTCCGGCACGCTCACCGCACTCCACGTCGCCCCCGGCCGCCAGGTCGAGGTCGGCGCCCTGCTCGCCGTCGTCACGGACACCAGTGCACAGGAGGAACCGGAAGCATGAACACCACCGTTGTCGAAACCGAGGAGCACCAGGCGCTCCGCGCCGCAGTCGCCGCCCTCGGCAAGCGCTACGGACGCGACTACCTCACCGGCGTCGTCGCCGAGGAGAGCCACCCCGAAGAGCTGTGGGCGGAGGCCGCCAAACTCGGCTACCTCGGCGTCAACCTTCCTGAGGAGTACGGCGGCGGAGGCGGCGGCATCGCCGAACTCTCCATCGTCCTGGAGGAGTTGGGTGCGGCCGGCTGCCCACTCCTCATGATGATCGTCTCGCCCGCCATCTGCGGCACCGTCATCGCCCGCTTCGGCACCGACGCGCAGAAGGAGAAGTGGCTGCCGGGCCTCGCCGACGGCCGCCTCACCATGGCCTTCGGCATCACCGAGCCCGACGCCGGGTCCAACTCCCACCGCATCACCACCACCGCCCGCAGGGACGGCGACGGCTGGGTGCTGAACGGCCGCAAGGTGTTCGTCTCCGGTGTCGACATCGCCGACGCCACCCTGATCGTCGGCCGCACCGAGGACGCGCGGACGGGCAGCCTCAAGCCCTGCCTGTTCATCGTCCCCCGCGAGGCGCCCGGCTTCCAACGTTCGCGGATCGACATGGAACTCCAGGCCCCGGAGAAGCAGTTCGAGCTCGTCCTCGACGACGTGCGCCTCCCTGCCGAAGCCCTCGTCGGAGACGAGGACGCGGGCCTCCTCCAGCTCTTCGCGGGCCTCAACCCCGAGCGCATCATGACCGCGGCCTTCGCCATCGGGATGGCCCGCTACGCCCTGGCCAGGGCCGTCCGGTACGCCAAGGAGCGCACGGTCTGGAAGACGCCCATCGGCGCCCACCAGGCCCTCGCCCACCCCCTCGCGCAGGCGCACATCGAGATCGAGCTCGCCCGCCTCATGATGGGCAAGGCCGCCGCCCTGTACGACGCGGGCGACGACATGGGCGCGGGAGAGGCCGCCAACATGGCGAAGTACGCGGCGGCCGAGGCCTGCGTGAAGACCGTCGACCAGGCCGTGCACACCCTCGGCGGCAACGGCCTCACCCGCGAGTACGGCCTCGCCTCTTTGATAGTGGCCTCACGGGTCGCCCGGATCGCCCCGGTCAGCCGCGAGATGATCCTCAACTTCGTCTCCCACCAGTCCCTGGGTCTCCCCAAGTCGTACTAGTACGCGCGACCCTGTCCCTCCGCACCACGCCGCCGCGACAGCGTCGCCGACACCGCGCCGAAGGGGATCGTCATCATGGTGTTCCACAGCGAGTACGCCGATGTACCCGACGTAGAACTGCCCATCCACGAGGCGGTCCTCGGACACGCCGCCCGGTACGGCAGCGCTCCCGCGCTCGTCGACGGGACGAACGGCACCACCCTCACGTACGCCCAGCTCGACACGTACCACCGCAGGCTCGCCGCCGCGCTGGCCGCGTCCGGGCTGCGCAAGGGCGACGTACTCGCCCTGCACAGCCCCAACACGATCGCCTACCCGACGGTGTTCTTCGCCGCCACGCGCGCGGGGGCGGCCGTCACCACCGTGCACCCGCTGTCCACCGCCGAGGAGTTCGCCAAACAGCTCCGCGACTCCTCCGCCCGTTGGATCGTCACCGTCTCACCACTCCTGGAGACCGCCCGCCGCGCCGCCGAGATCGTCGGCGGCGTGGAGGAGATCCTCGTCTGCGACAGTGCGCCCGGACACCGCTCCGTACTCGACCTGCTCGCCTGCACGGACCCCGAGCCGCAGATCGACATCGACCCTCTTGAGGACGTCGCGGTGCTGCCGTACTCCTCCGGCACCACCGGCGTCCCCAAGGGCGTCATGCTCACCCACCACTCCATCGCCACCAACATCGCCCAGCTGAGCCCGTTCGTCCCGATGAAGCCCGGCGACCGGCTGCTGGCAGTGCTCCCCTTCTTCCACATCTACGGACAGATGGCGCTGATCAACCAGCCCCTGTCGCACGGCGCGACCGTCGTCACCCTGCCCCGCTTCGAACTGGAGCAGTTCCTCCGGGTCGTCCAGGACCAGCGCATCACCGCCCTGTACGTCGCCCCGCCGATCGTCCTCGCCCTGGCCAAGCACCCCGCCGTCGCGCAGTACGACCTGTCGTCGGTGGAGTACATCGTCAGCGCGGCAGCGCCCCTCGACGCACACCTCGCGCAAGCGTGCGCGGCCCGCCTGGGGCTCCCGACGGTCCTCCAGGCGTACGGGATGACCGAACTCTCCCCGGGGACGCACCTGGTGCCGCTGAGCGCCGAGAACCCGCCCCCGGGCACCGTCGGCAAGCTCGTCCCGCGCACCGAGATGCGGATCCTGTCCCTGGAGACCCCCGGCAAGGACCTGGGGGTCGGCGAGGAGGGCGAGATAGCCGTCCGCGGCCCGCAGCGCATGAAGGGCTACCTCGGACGCCCCGAGGAGACCGCGGCGATGATCGACGCGGACGGCTGGGTGCACACCGGCGACATCGGCCGCGTCGACGCCGAAGGCTGGCTCTACGTGGTCGACCGCGTCAAGGAACTCATCAAGTACAAGGGCTTCCAGGTCGCGCCCGCCGAACTCGAAGCGCTCCTGCTCACCCACGAGGGCATCGCGGACGCCGCCGTGATCGGGGTGTACGACGAGGACAACAATGAGGTGCCCAAGGCGTTCGTCGTACGGCAGGCGCATGCCCAGGGCCTCGAAGAGGCAGACGTCATGGCGTACGTCGCCGAACGCGTCGCCCCGTACAAGAAGGTGCGCCGCGTCGAATTCGTCACCGGAGTGCCCCGGGCGGCCTCCGGCAAGACCCTGCGGCGGGAGCTGCGAGAAAGGGAACGTGCATGACACGACAGGCCCTGGTCCCCACCACCCACGAGCGCGGCATCACCACCCTCACCCTCGACTCGCCCGCGAACCGCAACGCCCTCTCGGTGCGCCTCGTACGCGAGTTGGGGATGGCACTCGACCGGTACGGGAAGGACCCGTCGGTGCGCGCGATCGTCCTCGCCCACACCGGCGGCACCTTCTGCGCGGGCGCCGACCTCAAGGTGCCCGCCAGCCCGTACGCGTTCGTCGAGGTGCTGCGGCAGATCGCCGAACTGCCCAAGCCCGTCCTCGCGCGCGTCGACGGGCACGCCCGCGCGGGCGGACTCGGGCTGCTCGGGGTGTGCGACATGGCGTTCGCCGGCGAGACCTCCGACTTCGCCTTCACGGAGGTACGGATCGGGGTCGCGCCCGCCGTCATCTCGATCCCCCTGCTGCCCCGCCTGGATCCCCGCGCCGCGTCCCGGTACTTCCTCACCGGGGAGGTCTTCGACGGGCCGCGCGCCCGCGACATCGGACTGCTCACCGCGACCGCACCCGACGTCGACGCCGCGCTCGCGCCCGTGCTGGAGGCCCTGCGCCGGGCCTCCCCGCAGGGCCTCGCGGAATCCAAGCGGCTGCTGACGGCCGAGGTCAGGGCCGCCTTCGACCGTGACGCGGAGGACCTGGTACAACGCTCGGCAGCGCTGTTCGCGTCCGCCGAGGCACGCGAGGGCGTCACCGCACACCTCGAACGACGGGACCCCGCATGGCTGTTGTGACCGCCCCTCGGACAGGCCCCAAACAGGACCGCAGCCGGGCCACCCGCCAGCGCCTGCTGGAGGCAGCCGTGGCCTGCCTGGCCGAACGCGGCTGGGCGGGCTCCACGGTGTCCGTCGTCGCGGAGAAGGCCGGGGTGTCGCGGGGCGCCGCCCAGCACCACTTCCCGACCCGCGAGGACCTCTTCACCGCCGCCGTCGAGTACGTCGCCGAGGAACGCTCCACCGCACTGCGCGCGCTTCCCGGCCACCACATAGCCGCGGTCGTCGGCGCGATCGTCGACCTGTACACGGGGCCGCTGTTCCGGGCGGCCCTGCACCTGTGGGTGGCCGCCGCCAACGAGGAGCAGCTGCACGCACGCGTCACCGAGCTGGAGGCCCGCGTCGGCCGCGAGACCCACCGCATGGCCGTCGAGCTGCTGCACGCGGACGAGTCCCGCCCCGGAGTGCGCGAGATCGTCCAGGGCTTCCTCGACATGGCCCGCGGACTCGGACTCGCCAACCTCCTCACCGACGACGCCGCACGGCGGGACCGGGTGGTGGCGCAGTGGGCGGAGCTGCTGGAGGGGGCACTGGGCGAGCACGGGTAAGGGGCGTCCTCCAGGAGGA